>JAHBSN010000189.1 GCA_019639095.1 Actinomycetota bacterium | reverse complement strand
TGGATCGGTCGTCCAGGGCGTCGGCCAGCGTGGGCTTGGAGCCCACCATCCGCCACACCACCACCAGGGTGGCGATGGCCACGAGGTTGTTGAGCACCGGCGCCCAGGCCGCGGCCAGGAAGCGGTGGCGGGCGTTGAGCACCGCCGACCACACCGCCATGAGGCCGTAGAAGAAGACCTGCGGCGCGAACAGCAGGGCCAGGGGCACGCCGGCGGCCACGTAGTCGGCGCGGCGGGCGGCTGGCGAGCCCGTGGAGAGCAGCAGGATCAGCAGCGGGCTGATGGCGGCGGCCAGGAGCGTGACGCCCACCAGGGCCACCAGGGCGAACGAGATGATGGCCGAGGTGGCGTCGCCCTTGCGGCCGTTCTCGATGTCGTCGGTGAACAGCGGCACCAGGGTGGCCGTGAGCACGCCGCCGAGGATGAGCTCGTAGATCATGTTCGGCGTGTTGTTGGCGTTCAGGTAGGCGTCGCTCAGGCCCTCGATGAGCAGGCCGAAGATGAGCGTGGTCCGCACCAGCCCGGTGATGCGCGACAGCAGCGTGCCGCTGGCCACGAAGACGTTGTTGCGCAGCAGCCGCGAGGGCGCCGACTCGGCGATGCTGGAGGCGACGTCGGGGCCGGGATCGGCGAAGGCCTCGAGCGGCGGGCTCGGCAGCGGGTCGGGCCGGCCGAGGGCGCCGACGGTGCGGGGGCGCAGCACCACCTCGTGGTCGTCGGCGAAGCCGGGGGTGATGGTGCGCGGTCGGTGGACCGGGCTGGTCATGGGCTCGTGGCGGGTGGGGGCGGCGCCACGCCCGGCGCCGGCTCGCCGTCGACGTCGTCGTCCACGTCGTCGACCTCCTCGATCGCCCGACGCAGCGACTCGAGGTCGTCGACGATCGCGCCCACGTCGGCGGTGAGCCGCTCGGCGCCGCCGCCCTTGTCCGACACCGACAGCTCGATGGCGCGGGTGACGCTCTCGTCCAGGCGGGCGTTGAGCAGGTCGAGCTGGTCCTTGGTGGAAGAGATCAGACCGTCCATCCGGTCGGCGGTGGCGAGCTGTGCCTCGAGGGCGGCGATCCGTCCCTCCTGCACCTCGTTGCCGCCCGACTGCGTGAGCGCATACTGGGCCTGCTGCAGCTCCCAGCGGGCCTCGCGGTCGTTGATCTGCTTGCGGGCGTCGGCGAGCACCTGTCCCTGCTTGGCGACGCTCCAGCACTCCTCGACCGCCTCCTCCATCTGGGCCGACACGGCGCTGAGGGAGTCCTTGAGCGGCCCGGGCTGGAACCCCTTCACGGCGTCGGCGAAGCGGTTGCGGGCCTGCACGGCGTCGCGCACCGCGTGGCGCCAGGGCTCGTTCACGGCGAAGGGGTCGATGCGGGTGCCGGTGCCCTTGCGGGGGAGGGCGAGCGCCACCCGGACGCCGTAGGCCAGGAGGCCGCCGCCGATCGCCACGGGGACGGCCACCGGCGCCACGCCCACGGCCAGCACGCCGGCGGCCGCGCCGGCGCCGAAGGCGAGGATGCCGCTGGGGGAGGTGACGGCGCGAGCGACCTGGGGCGAGAAGAAGCGGTCCCGGAAGCTCAGCGACGGCATGGATCAGAAGTTCGACACCACGGCGGTGAACACCTTGGTGATGGTGGCCGGGTTGCTGGCGTCGTAGGCGGCGGCGTTGGTTGCCTCGGCGATCTCGGTGAGCGTGTCGAGGTCGGCGGCCTTGCCGTAGGCGATCGGAAAGATCCGGATGGGCTTGGAGCTCTCGCCTTCGGTGCCGCGTCGCAGCGAGGCGATGAGCCGGTTCAGCTGGTCCCGGTCGTCGGTGGTGTCACCGTCGTCGTTCTGGCCGTCGGTGAGCAGGACGATGGCGTTGATCTTGGACGCGTCGTACTGGCCCACGAGATCGTCGTAGGACGACTGGGTGACGTCGTAGAGCGGGGTGGCGTTGAGCGGGAACTGGTCGCGGATCTTCGACGCCAGCGCCTCGCGGTTGGTGCGCATCGGCTGGATGGGCAGGAGGTCCTGGAAGTTGGCGGTGCCGTCGGCGCCGAGGTCGGTGGTGAAGATCCGCAGGCCCACCTCGTCGGTGGCGTTGAACTCGCCGAGCGACTCGATGGCCGCCTTCTTGGCCAGGTCGAGCTTGGTGGGCCCGCCGGGGTCGTCGGGGTCGGCGGGCTCCTTCATCGAGCCGGACACGTCGAGCACGAGCAGGACCCGGGCGCTCTTGCGGTTCTGGCGCCACTGGTCGAGCAGCGAGACCATCACCGACGGGCTCGGCACCTGCAGGAGCGTGGAGGGCTGGTTCGGGTCGACGCCGTTGGCCTTGGAGATGGGCGCGCCCACCTTGACGTCGGGGTTTCCCGGCCGGAACCCGTACTCGAGCACCTTCTCCTGGGCGCTCGGGCGCTGCACGAAGTCGATGAACTGCTGGGCGCCCTCGCGCTCGGCGTCGTCGACCCACGGGGCGTCGAGCACGTACAGCGGGCTGTCGCTGTAGAGCGTGCCCTCCTCGGGGTAGATGGCCACGAGCGGCACGCGCGGCTTGCGGGGCTTCTCGCCGGGCTGGAGCACGCCGTCGGGGTTGCCCTGGTTGTAGTCGATGACCGACTTCTCCTCGACGGCCACCGCCGAGGCGTAGAGCAGCGACGTGCCCTCCCGGTCGGTGCGGAACCAGTTGTTGAGGAACGTCATGGTGATGTCGCCGTAGTGCACCACCGCCGACTCGACCTGGGCGGCGAAGGCCTTGGTGGCCGGGTCGTCGAGGTCCTCCTGCGACAGGCCCCGCTCCTTGCCGGCGGCCGCGTAGGTCTGTCCGATCAGCGCCGACAGCCCGGAGGTGGAGTAGTTGGGGTTGGTCTTGCCGAGCTTGAAGGCGCCCCACTCGGGGTGCCCGTAGGCCGCCCAACCCTCCGTGGAGGTGGCGAGGCGGGCGATGTCGGCCCAGCCCACCGGCTTGTCGGGGTAGCCTAGGGCCTGGGCCATCGGTTCCGGCATGGCGATGACCAGGGGCGTGAGCTGGAAGGACACCGCCTTGCCCACCATGTCGGGCTGGCCGTCGTCGCTCAGGCGCTGGTTCAAGATGGCGCCCCAGCTGGACGCCGCCGGCGACCAGATGACGGGACGCTCGCCCTCGCCCTCCTCGGGCCAGGTGGTGGCGAGCAGGTCGGTGGCCCCGCCGGACGACTTGGAGTAGGGCCGCACGAACGCGCAGCCGTCAGCGGTCTTGGCCACGTCGGATCCGTTGAACGAGCGGGCCAGGTCGGACATGAGGTCGATCTTCTCCGACGACACGGCGGCGTCGATCACCGTGCAGTCGCCCGGGTCGCCGAAGTCGTCGGACGCGTCGCTGCCGCCCTTGCCCCCGCCGCCGCAGCTCGACAGGAGCAGGCCGGCGGCCACCACGATGGCTGCCACGTTCCTCGATCGGTCGGCCACGGTCATCCCACCTCGTCTCGCACGGCGTACTGCTCACCCGGGTCCACGGCCAGTCTGCCCGCCCCCGGCTCGACGCCGGCGTCACGGAGGGCCTCGGCCGGGGCCCCCTGCTGGAGGCGCCGGGCGAGGTCGCCCACCCGCCCGGAGCGGGTGGCCGAGAGCACCACCGACGCCGGGACCGCCGCGCCCGCGGGGCGGAGGACCACGAGGTCGTCGGCGGCCCGCAGCGCGGGCTCGGGGCCCACGAGCCAGGTGAGGGCGCCGAGCCGGGTGCGCAGGGCGACGAGCTGGGTGGGGAACAGGTCCTGGGGGTCCGCGGGGCTGTCGATGACCGCCCGCAGGTCGGCGGCGTCGATGTCGGTCACGTCGCCGTCGGCCGGCACCAGCGCGGCGGCGATCGGCCCGAGCCGCACGAGGCTCTCGGCGCTCGTGCCGGTGCCGACGCCGACCGCGTCCCCGTCGAGGGCGGCGTCGACCAGGCAGCGCCAGGTGAGCGCGTCGGCGGTGCACCCGGCGGGGAGGGCGGGGGCCGGACCGGTGCGGCGGGCGACGGCCAGCGGGGCGCCGGCCACCGCCACCGGGTCCTGCCAGGTGCCGGGCGCGTCGATGTTCGCCACGCCGGGCGCGCCGTCCCAGGTGATCCACCCGTCGAGGTCGTCGGGCGGGGCGGTGGCGTCGCCGAGCTCGAGCACGGCGGGGTCCGCAGCGATGGCGCCGGCGTCGGCGAGGGCGCGGCACACCCCGGCCAGGTCGGGCGTGCACGCCACGTGGGGCCGCCCGCCGCCGCCGCCTCCGCTCCCGCCGTCGGAGCCGTCGTCGAGCACGGTGGCGCGCAGCACCACCGCCACCGTCACCAGCGCCACGGCGCCGACGACGGCGAGGATCCGCTCCTTCACGACGCGTTCCCGTGGCGCGGCCCCTCGCCGGGCTCGGCGATGTCGGCCGCCACGAGGGTGGTGAGCTGCTCGTCGGTGGGCTCGTCGATGGCCACCACCCGGCTCGCCTGGCGGGCCACGGCGTCCTCGAACAGGTTGCGGGCCAGGCGGCCGTTGCCGAAGCCCTTGTCCCGCGGCACCGAGGCGAACCAGGCCCGCACCTTGGCCTCGGCCTCGGCGTCGGGCGCGTAGCCGGCCTTCTCGCCGATGCTGCTGAAGATCAGCCAGAGCTCGTCGTCGGAGTAGTCGGGGAAGAAGATCGTCTTGGGGAAGCGCGACGCGAGGCCCGGGTTGGCGGCGATGAAGTCGGCCATCTCGTCGGGGTAGCCGGCGGCGATCACCACGAGGTCGTCGCGTCGGTCCTCGATGACCTTCACGAGCGTGTCGATGGCCTCCCGGCCGAAGTCGTTCTCGCCGCCACGGGCCAGGGCGTAGGCCTCGTCGATGAGCAGCACGCCATCGGTGGCGCGATCGGCCACCTCCATCACCTTGAGCGCCGTCTGCCCGACGTAGCCCGACACGAGCCCGGACCGATCGGTCTCCACCAGCTGGCCCTTGGCCACCACGCCGAGGGACCGGTAGATGGCCGCCAGCAGGCGTGCCACCGTGGTCTTGCCGGTGCCGGGGTTGCCCGTGAACACGAGGTGGCGGCTCTGGGGCGACGTGGGCAGGTCTCGCTCGGCGCGCAGCTGCTGCACGCGCAGCAGGTCGGTGACGAGCCGGACCTCGGTCTTCACGCTGGCCAGGCCCACGAGGTCGTCGAGCTCGGCGAGCAGCTCCTCGATGGGGCGGGGCGGGGGCAGCGGCTCCTCTTCGGGCTCGGCCGCCTCGGCCGGGGCGCCCGTGGCCGCCGGGGTGCCGGCCGGGGCGCCGGGGGCTGCGGGTCGGGCCGGATCGGGGCCGCCGGGCGTGAGCGGCGATGACGGCAGGGATCCCATGGCCGCGAGCAGGCGACTGCGCAGCGCGTCGATCGCCTGCAGCTCGGCCCGGCTCGGAGCGGCCTCCAGGGCCGCCACCGTGAACGCCAGGTGGAGGGCGCGGTCGTAGTAGGTGCGGCTGTGGAAGGTGCCGAAGCGCTGGTCGGCCGCCACCAGGATGTCGAACATCGGCGACACCTGGTCGAGCCACGTGACCCGCCCCACCAGGAGGCTGCTGCGGCGAAGGTCGTCGGGCTTGGCCCGACCCAGCTGGTCGGGCATCCACCTGCCGAAGGCGAAGATCACGCCCCACAGCTCGTCGTCGGTGTGGCTGCGGTCGACGTCGATGAGGGCCGTCACCAGGCTGAACGCCTCCTGGGCGACGTCCTGCTCGATGCGGCGCCCGTCGACGGTGGGCAGCCGGCGCACGACGTCGCGCATGGCGTCGGCCACCTCGGCCACGAACGCCTCGGTGGCCCGCTGCACCTGCTTGGGCACGATCACCGGGGGTCCCTCGGCTCGCGCCACATGGGCCACACCGGTGGGCCGCCGACCACCTCGAGCGCCGGGGCGGCCTCGTAGCCCAGTCGTCCGTAGAACGCGAGGTTGGCCTGCTTGGAGGACTCCAGGTAGCTCGGCAGGCCCTCCTGGTCGCATCGGTCGGTGACGGCCTGCACGAGCGCGGCGCCCACGCCCTTGCCCTGGTGGTCGGGATGGGTGCCGAGGACCGCCAGGTACCAGTGCTCGGGACGGCGGGGGTGCTCGCGCTCCATGGCCAGGAGGAAGCGCAGCGCCCGCACGGTGCCCCGGCCGAACAGCCGGATCGAGGGCAGCGCCATGCGGGCGCCCTCGACGGTGGAGGGTCGCCAGTGCCGTGGCGGGGACCACAGGGCGGCGCCGCGCAGGCGGTCGTCGACGAGGACCTCGCCCGGGCCCCGGTGGTGCGAGCGCGCCTCGGCGGTGAACCAGTGGGTGGCCCGCCGCCCCCAGGTGTGGTGGCTCGGCGCCAACCAGCTCCAGACCGGGTCGTCGGCGAAGGCGGCGGCCAGGATCTCGCCGACGGCGGGGAGCTCGTGGGGGGCAGCCGGGCGGACCGTGGGCACGAGGGCAACCCTACCGGTGGTGTCCGAACGGCCACGGACCGCCGCGGGTGCGGCCGGTAGCCTTCCGGACGTGCCCGACACCCCCTCCATCGCCGAGCTCGCCCAGCGCGCCAAGGTCGCGTCGCGCGTGCTCGCCACCGCCTCCACCACCCAGAAGGACCAGGGGCTGCTCACCGCGGCCGACCTCTTGGTGGACCGCACCGCCGACGTGCTGGCGGCGAACGCGGCCGACGTCGCCCGGGCCGAGGCCGAGGGCGTCGCCCCCACCGTGATCGACCGCCTGCGGCTCACCGAGGCGCGGGTGGCGGCCATGGCGGCGGGCCTGCGCCAGGTGGCCGGCCTGCCCGACCCGGTGGGCGAGGTGCTGGACGGCTGGGTCCGGCCCAACGGCCTGCGCATCTCGCGGGTGAAGGTGCCGCTCGGCGTGGTGGCGGTGATCTACGAGAACCGCCCCAACGTCACCTCCGATGCCGCCGGCCTGTGCCTCAAGTCGGGCAACGCCGCGTTCCTGCGAGGCTCGTCGGGCGCCATCACCTCGAACCAGGCGGTGGCGGCGGTGCTGCGCGAGGGCTACGAGAAGGCCGACCTGCCCGCCGACGCGCTGGTGCTGGTGGAGGACACGAGCCGTGAGGCGGCGGTGTCGTTCATGCAGCAGCGGGGCGCGATCGACGTGCTCATCCCGCGCGGCGGCCCGTCGCTGATCCGCTCGATCCTCGACAACGCCACCGTCCCCTACGTGATCGACGGCGACGGCAACTGCCACGTCTACGTCGACGAGTCGGCCGACCTCGACATGGCGGCGCGCATCGTGCGCAACGCCAAGGTGCAGCGGCCCTCGGTGTGCAACGCCGCCGAGTCGCTCCTGGTGCACCGGGCCGTGGCCGACCGCTTCCTCGCCGACCTGCCCGAGGTGCTGCCGGAGGTCGAGCTGGTGGCCGATCCGGTGGCCGCCGGCCACCTGCCCGGCGCCGCGGTGGCCACCGAGGACGATTGGGCGAACGAGTTCCTCGACCTCAAGCTGGCGGTGAAGGTGGTGGATGGCATCGACGACGCCATCGCCCACATCGCCCGCTACGGCTCGGGCCACAGCGAGGCGATCGTCACGTCGTCGATCGCCGCCGCCGACCGCTTCACCCAAGAGGTGGACGCCGCTGCCGTGGTGGTGAACGCCTCCACCCGCTTCGTCGACGGCGAGGAGTTCGGCTTCGGCGCCGAGATCGGCATCAGCACCCAGAAGCTGCACGCCCGAGGCCCGCTCGGCCTGCGGGAGCTCACCACCGCCAAGTACGTCGTGCGGGGCGACGGCCAGATCCGGGGCTG
>JAHBSN010000188.1 GCA_019639095.1 Actinomycetota bacterium | reverse complement strand
CGCCAGATCATCGACCGGCTCGGCCCCGAGACCGTGCTCCACGTGATCGACCCGCTGCCCGACTTCGATCCGGCCGAGCACGAGGCCGAGTTCGCCGGCCAGTACGTGTTCCACCGCGACCTCAGCCTCAACGTGCTGGGCGACCTGCCGCCCATGGACGCCGCCCTCGTGGACGGCGACCACAACTGGTACACGGTCTACAACGAGCTCCGGCTGCTGCGGGAGGTGGCCCGGGCCAACGACGCCCCGCTGCCGGTGCTCATCCTCCACGACGTCGGCTGGCCCTACGGTCGGCGCGACCTCTACTACGACCCCACCAACATCCCCGACGAGTTCCGTCGCGAGTGGAGCCGCAAGGGCATGGAGCCGGGCAAGGTCTGGGTGGTGCCCTACGGCGCCGGGCTCAACCCCACCCTGGCCAACGCCAACACCGAGGGCGGCCGACGCAACGGCGTGCGCACCGGCATGGACGACTTCGTGGCCGAGCACGACCAGCCGCTGCGCGTGCTGGTGCTGCCCATCTACTTCGGCCTGGCGATCGTGGTGGAGGAGAGCCGCCTCGCCGCCAACCCGGCCCTGCGCGAGGCGCTCGACCGCCTCGAGAGCACCGAGGGCAAGGACGCCCTGCTCCAGGTGGCCGAGGACATCCGCATCGACCACCTCATCTTCCAGCACAAGGTCTATTACGACCGGGAGGCGGCGGTGGGCCGGGTGGCGCGGCGCTACCTCGGCCAGGTGCGGGCCAACCCGGTGCTGGCGGGCACCTCGCCCGACCACCTCGACGCCCTGGAGGCCGACCTCGACGCGCTGCGCGCCGAGTACGTGCGGGGCGACGTCGTGTCGGTTGGTGCCGGGGTCGACGGCGAGGCCCTCTTCCTGGGTGCCTACGTGGAGGCCCACGACCAGCGGGGCCGTCGCCTGCGGGCCTACGACACCTCGGCCGACCCGGCCACGCCCACCCGGTTCGCCGAGGCGCTGGCGGCGCTCGACGTCGACGAGGGCCGGGGCGAGGTGGTGGCGGTACCGGCCGACGGCACCTTCGATCCCGCCGAGCTGCCCGAGCACATCGCCCTGCTCCGCCTCGGTCCCGACCTGCCGACGGCGTCGCTCGCCCTGGTCGACGAGCTGCGACGCCGCCTCTCGCACGGCGCCGTGGTGGTCGACGGCGAGGGCGACCGCCACCGAGTCGAGGAGGCCCGATGACCGAGCGCGAGCACCCGCAGCGGTTCTTCGTGGCGCACATGCAGAAGACCGCGGGCACCACCTTGCGCGACCGGCTGCACGCCTCGTTCACCGAGGACCAGATCTACCCGAACGCCACCGACGGCCCCGACCCGCGCATCGCGGTCATCTCGGTGAAGCACCTCCAGGAGCGATGGCGCGCCCGGGGCGACGACATCCGCCTGCTCACCGGCCACTTCCCCGTGCGCACCATCGAGCTGCTCGACACCGACGCACCGTTCGTGACCATGACCGTGCTGCGCGATCCGGTGGAGCGCACGCTGTCGTTCCTGCGCCACCAGGGCCAGCGCAACCAGCGCGGGGCCACCGCCGACACGCCGCTGATCGAGATCTACGAGGACCCGTTCCGCTTCGGAGCGATGATCCAGAACCACATGACCCGGATGCTCTCGCTCACCCCCGAGGAGATGGGGCCGGGCGACGGCGTGCTCACGTCGGTGCCCTACGACGCCGAGCGACTCGCCATGGCCAAGGAGGCGCTCGCCGCCCTCGACCTCTTCGGCCTGCAGCACCGGCTGGAGGAGTTCTGCGCCGAGCTCGGCACCCGCTACGGGCTGGACACCGGCGAGCCCACACGATCGAATACGACCGAGCCCACCGAGGTCGGTCCCGCCTTCCTCGATCGGATCGCCGAGGACAACGCCCTCGACGTGGAGCTCTTCGAGTACGCCTGTCAGCTGTACGAGGAGCGTCATCCATGACCAGCCCCGCCCCGCTCGACCACGCGGCGAGCACCGCCGACCTGCTGGCCGAGGCCGACCGCCTCGCCGGCGCCGGCCGCGCCCTCGAGGCCGTCGACCTGCTGCACGCCGCCAACGTGGCCCGCCGGGACCCGGAGCTCGAGGTCCGCCTGGCCGTGCTGCGCCACCAGGCCTTCGGGGAGCTGCCCACCGAGCCGGGGCTGGCCGAATGGCCGCTCACCAGCGACCCGGGCGAGTCCGCCCACATCCCGATGATCGCGCCGTCCGAGCTCACCGCCGATGCCGTGCGCCGGGCCATCACCGCCCACGGCAGCGCCTACGTGCCGGGCCTGATCGACGCCGAGACCGTGCGCGCCTTCGTGGAGGGCATCGACCACGTGCTGGCCCTGCGCAAGGAGATGGAGGGCCGACCCCTCGAGGACCACGAGTCGTGGCTCGTGTCGCTGCCCCTGCCCCAGGAGCAGGCCGCCACGCTGGCCCGCAAGTGGGTGGCGGGCGACGGCGGCGCCCTCATGTGCGACTCGCCCCGCCTGCTCGACCTCGTGTTCGCCACCTACGAGCGGGTGGGCCTGAAGCGCCTCCTCACCGACTACCTGGGCGAGCGGCCGGTCCTGTCGGCCAACAAGGGCACGCTGCGCCGGGCCCGGGTGGAGGGCAAGACCGACTGGCACCAGGACGGCAACTTCCTCGGTCGGGACCTCCGGGCGCTCAACGTGTGGGTGACCCTCACCGACTGCGGGGTGGACGCCCCCACCATGGACCTCGTGCCGAAGCGCTTCGACACCATCGTGGAGAGCGGCACCGGCGGTGCCATCTTCGACTGGGCGGTGGGCCCCGACACGGTGGCCGAGCTGGCCGCCGACGCGCCGCCGGTGCGGCCGGTGTTCAAGGCGGGCGACTGCATGCTCTTCGACGACCTGTGCCTGCACCGCACCGCGCTGGCGCCCGAGTTCGTCAACACCCGCCACGCCCTCGAGAGCTGGTTCTTCGCCCCGAGCGCGTACCCCGCCGGCCAGGTCCCCCTGGTCTGGTAGCTCCTCACACGAGGGCGGAGCCGCTCTCACGCTCGAGGGCGGGGCGGAGGCAGGTCGTGACCTAGTCGAGCAGGTCGCGGTCGGCGAAGGCCTGGGCGAGCTGGGGGGCGAGGGAGCGGGTGAAGCCCTCGGCGAGGTGCTCGCCGTTGTAGAAGACCACGGTCCCCCCGAGGATCGGGTCGCAGATCGGAAGGAACGGGCAGATCAGGCGGTCCAGGTCGATCGTGTCGACGTGGTCGAGCGCGTCGGCCTGGTCCCGGGTGAGCCCCTCCACCCAGTCGGGGCTGGGGCGGGCCACGAACCGACAGGCCTCCACCCAGCGCGACCGCGCCAGGCAGTCCAGCGGGTTGAACCCGTCGACGCTCGGCGTGGGTGCCGACTCCAGGACGACCACGTCGGTGCCGGCGGCGTCGAAGGCGCGCAGCGTGTCGACGGTGGCCCGGCGGATGCGGGCGCTGCGAGCCGGGTCCTCGTCCTCGGGCTGCTGCTCGGGGGCACCGGCCAGCACCACCAGGTCGGGGCGCAGCGCGGGGAGGACCCGGGTGTAGGCGTCCTCCTTGGTGCGCCGGCAGCGATCCCGCGTGGCCGGGTCGAGCACGTAGAGGTCGCGCGGCCACGGGCAGCCGGGAGCGACGGCCAGCGACAGCGTGAGGTTCCGGGTGCGAGCCACCTCGGTGAGGGCGGGGATCCACATCTGGGCGTTGCTGTCGCCCATGAGCAGCAGGTGCGTGCCGGACCCCTGCACCACCGTGCACGCCGACGGCGCCCGGTCCACGCAGTCCACCGTGGTGCCGAACCGCGCCTCGAAGACGGCGTCGAGCTCGGCGCGGCTCGGCACCGGCGTGAACCCGTCGGCGGGCGACGCCGCGGCCACGGGCACCTCGCCGGTGGGCCGGTCGAGGACCCGCGGGGCCACCACGACCGCGGCCACCACGCTGAGGGCCAGGCCCACGGCCACCACCGGACCGGGTCGCCGGTCGAGCGCGGTGGATCGACGGATCGGTCGCTCCAGCAGCTGGTAGCTGAGCGAGGCGATGCCCGTGGCGATCAGGGCCACCAGGGCGGCGAGCGGCTTGGGGTCGACCTCGACGAGCTCGACGATCACGAGGGTGATCGGCCAGTGCCACAGGTAGGTCCCGTAGGAGATGCGGCCGAGGTAGGCCACGGGCTCCCAGGCCAGCAGACGGGTGGCGAGCCCAGCGGCGTCGGCGTCGAGCGCGGCGATCAGCACCACGGCCACGAGGGTGACGGCGATCCCGCGCTCGATGGGATCGAGCCCGTCGAGGGCCACCGAGAGGGCCAGGACGCCGAGCAGGCCGGCGGGCACGAGCGTGGCCGGTGCCCAGCGCCGGCGGCCGATCCGGGCCACGACCGACGGCGAGAGGGCGAGCAGCGCGCCGGCGAGCAGCTGGTAGGCCCGGGTGTCGGTGCCGAAGTAGGCGCGCTCGGGCCGATCGGTGCGCAGGGCCAGCGCCCACCCGGCCGACGCGAGCGCACCGGCGGCCACCGCCACCCGCAGGACGAGGCGCCGCCGCTCGCCGAACCGACCGGCGGCCCAGACCAGGCCGGTGAGCAGCAGCGGCCACAGGACGTAGAACTGCTCCTCCACCGCCAGCGACCACACGTGCAGCACCGGGCTGCGGCCGACGTCGGACGCGAAGTAGTCGGTGGACTCGCGGATGAAGTGCCAGTTGGCCACGTAGAGGAACGCGGCCCGGAACGAGTCGGCGGCGTCGGCGATCTGCGAGGGGGTGGCCACGGCCACGTAGACCGAGGCGGTCACCAGGAGGGCCACGAGCGAGGCCGGCAGCAGGCGCCGCACCCGCCGGGCGTAGAACCGGCCGAGGCGCACCCGGCCCCCGGGCCCGTCGAGGTCGCGCAGCAGGACCTGGGTGACGAGGTAGCCCGACAGCACGAAGAACACGTCGACGCCGATGAAGCCGCCGCCGAAGCGCAGCGAGCCGGCGTGGAACAGGACCACGAGGTACACGGCCACGGCCCGGAGGCCGTCGAGGTGGTCGCGGCGGGCCACCGGCGGGTCGGGGTCGGCGGCGTCGTCGGCCGGGGCGAGGTCGACGGTGGCGGTCACGGCGACGAGGTGAGCGGCCGGGCCGGGACGCCCCCGACCACCGCGCCGGGCGCCACGTCGCGGATCACCACGGCGTTGGCCCCGACGTTGGCGCCGGCGCCCACCACCACCGGGCCGAGCACCTTGGCGCCGGTGCCGATGCGCACGTCGGGGCCGATGGTGGGCCCGGTGAACTCGCCGTCGACGAGCCCGATCGTCACGAAGGGCCGGATGCGCACGCCCGGGTGGATCTCGGCGAAGCCGTCGATGACGACGCCACCGTGCGGCAGGTAGATGCCGGGGTGGACGAGCACCGGGTTGCCGATGGAGACCTGGGCCCACGACATGGCGAGCCGGTGGGCGAGCCTCGGCACCACCGGCACGCCGGCCCGCAGTGCCGCCGCCTTCACCCGGTACAGCACGAGGGCACCGAACGCGTCGGTGGTCCAGGCCAGGAAGGCCACCTGGCGCACCAGCCCCCAGCGCCCGCGGTAGGCGCGACGGTCGCCCTCACGTTCGCTGGCCAGCCGGGCGTCGGCCCGGACCGCCTCGACCAGCCCGGGCTGGCGGGCGCGCACGTCGGCCAGCCGGGGGCGGTCGGTGGGCGGGACCCGCAGCGTGCGCCGCATCAGCCGGCGAGGAGGTCGTCGAGCTCGCGCTCGAGGGCGTCGCGGGTGCGGCGGTGCTCGGGCACGTCGGCCAGGTTGACCAGCTCGTCGGGGTCGGCGGCCAGGTCGTACAGCTCGTAGATCGGCGGGTCGTCCAGGCCCGACCGCACCGACGGGTACCGGAACAGCTTCTGGTGGCCGAGGCGGTGGCCGGGGCCGGTGGTGACGCCGTCGCCGGTGGCGTCGTAGCCCTCGGCCCCGATCTCGTGGAGGAGGACCCGCTGGCGGTCGGCATCGGGTTCGAGCAGCCGCCGCAGGTCGACCCCGGCCTGCGCCGGCAGCCCGGCGGCGGCGCCGGCGATGGCCACCACCGTGGCGGTGACGTCCTGGGTGGCGTACACCGGCACGTCGACCACCGGACCGGTGGGGAACCCCGGTCCGCGCGCCACTAGCGGCACGCGCAGGCCGACGTCGTAGGGGCCGGCCTTGGTGCCGTCGCCCCCGCGGCGCTGCTCGCCCTGGTGCACGCCGTTGTCGGAGGTGAACAGGATCACCGTGTCGTCGAGCTGGCCGCGCTCGTCGAGGGCGGCCACCACCTCGCCCACCAGCCGATCGACGGCGGTGAGCTCGCGCAGGCGACCGCGGAAGCCCTGCTGGATGAGGGACCACTCGGCCTCGCCGATCGGCAGGCGGTCGCGCACCCACGGCGGCTTGGCCGAGGCGTCGGGCACGGGCACCTGCCGGCAGCGGGCGTGCGACCAGGCGTGCAGGTCCTTCGGGTGCGGGGCGAAGGGGGAGTGGGGCTGCTGCGGCGCCACGTAGCAGAACCACGGCTCGGGCCCGTCGAGGAACGTCCGGACCTCCTCCGCGAGGTAGTCGGTCTGGAAGGTGCCGGTGACCCAGCGGACCTCGGCCTGCTCGCGCACCGCCCAGTCGGCCGCGGTCCGGTAGTCGCTGAGCTGGCGCCACGTGTCCCAGCCGGGCGGACCGGCGATCCCCCACGGCACCGACCCGTCCGCGGCCCGGGGGGCGTCGGCGTTCGGCCAGGGCCCGTCCCAGTAGTTGACGTACTTGCCGATCAGGCCGGTGCGGTACCCGGCCGCCGACGCCCACGCCCCCACCGTGTCGGCGTGGTCGGTGAAGGTGGGGGACCGGAACCCGATGCCGAGCTCGCCGTGGTCCCGGCTGAGCTGGCCGGTGAACAGGCCCACCCGGTTGGGCTGGCACAGCGCCACGTTGCAGCGGGCCTGGCGGAACGTGCGGCCCGGCTCCTGGATCAGCGTCCGCACGTTGGGCACGTACGGCAGGTGGTCGTAGCGCATGTCGTCGGCCACGATCACGCAGACGTTGGTCACCGGGGCAGCTCCCGACGCAGGTAGAACCAGTCGAGCTCCACCGTGCGGGGGCTGGTGCCGGCGGTCTTGGCCAGCACGATCCCCTGTCCGTACCGGGCGCGGCCCTCCTTGTCGACGGGGACCGAGGCCACCTCGGCGTCGTCGAAGGTGAACCGGGCCAGCCCGTCGCCGTCGCTCGCGATGGTGAAGCGGTGGAACCGGTCGTCGACCACGCGCTTGGAGTCGACGTCGGTCACCTCGCCGTCGACCACCACGCGGCAGATCCACTTGGGGCTCCGGGCCGGGTCGTGCACCCAGGCCACCGCCGGACCCACCTCGGGCCCGGTGGGATCGGCGTCGATCGACGCCAGGGCGCCGAACACCAGCGCGCTGGGCTCGTCGGGATCGACGGTGGCGGTGTGGCGCAACCGCCACTGCATCGTGAACACGGGGGCGCCCTCGTGCTGGTCCAGCCCCAGGTGGAGCCCGGCCCGGCCCGTGGCCGTGGTGCCCGTGACCAGCCGGACGACGCCGCCCTCGAGGGGCGCGTCGGGCTCCACCGCCGCTCCTGCGCCGGAGGCGACCGGGGTCCATCCGAGGGCGCCCACCCGGCCGGTGCCGGCGCTCGGCGGGAAGTCGTCGACCAGCTCGTAGGCCACCCGCAGGTCCTCGACGCGGGCCAGCGCCGAGGTGCGTCCGTACACGTCGACCAGCGCCGCCTGCACGTCGTCGGCCACCAGC
>JAHBSN010000187.1 GCA_019639095.1 Actinomycetota bacterium | reverse complement strand
GGTCCACCAGCGAAGTGCATCCCTCCGGTGACGCTGAAGGGACGGGCATCCAGGTCGATGCCGAACGCCTCGGCCTGCATCTGCACCGCCGACGGGAAGCAGCTGTAGACCTCGAGCAGCTCCAGCTCGCCGAGGGGCCGCCCGGCGGCCGCGGCCAGCGCCCGACCGACCTCCACGGCGGCCGGCGATCGGTGGACCTCGCCTCGCTGGGTCATGGGCACCATCAGGTTGGACTCGGCGCCCGCCACGGGGAACACCCATCGGTCTCGCGGCACGGCGACCGCCTCGGCGGTGGCCGCCGAGCACAGGACGAACGCGGCGGCCTGGTCGACGTTCCACTGGGAGCACGCCGGCTTGGTGTACGGCTCGGTGACCAGCGGTGCGGCGAGCACCTCGTCGACCGTCATCGCCGTGCGGTTCCAGGCGTCGGGATTGCCGGCCGCCACCTGGCTCAGCGAGGACACGAGGCCGGCCACGTGGCGGGCGTGGTCCCCGGGCGACCGCCCGGCCGCGTGGCGGATGGCCGACTCCATCACCGCGTACTGGTGGGTGGGCGACGCCAGCGAGCGGTGGATCTCCAGGTGCTCGAGCACGTCGGAGGCCGGGGCCAGGCGCACGTCGGGGGTCGCGCCGTCGGGGCCGGTCTCGGGCGCCGGGACCCCGGTGATCTGGCCGCGCAGCTGACGCCACTTCGCCTCGCCGCCCACCACCACCACCACGTCGGCCGAGCCGTCGCGGATGGACGCCGCCGCCCGCGTGAACAGGCTCTGCTGGAGCACGCCGATGGCGGCGAGCACGGTGCGCGCGCCGGGCGATCGGCCGTCGAGCACCAGCCGCCCTGGGTCCGTCGGGTGCCAGATGCCCTCGGGCACGGCGATCTCGTCCACCCGGTCGAGCAGCGATCGGGCCGACCCGCCGGCATCGTCCACCGCGGCGTCGAGCGCCGCACGCATGAGCCCCATGGCGTCGACGCCGGCGAGGGGGTCGTCGAAGCGCTGCGTGGCGGTGCCGGCGCCGATCAGGACCGGGGTGGTGGGGTCGGGCATGGCGCAGGAGCGTAGGCGTCGGCCATCCGCCAAGATCGCGCCATGACCGACCAGGACCCCGCCCCCAGCCGCCACGGCGCCGGCATCGACCGCGCCGAGGAGTGGGAGGGCCTCCGCCGGCAGCACCTGCGCCCCAAGGCCGACCGCCCGGCATCCGCGGCGCGCGGCGTCCACCACGTGGCCCTCTTCTGCCGCGACGTGCCCACCACGATCGCCTTCTACCAGGACCTCCTCGAGTTCCCCCTCACCGAGCTGTTCGAGAACCGGGACTACCAGGGGTCCACGCACTTCTTCTTCGACATCGGCAACGGCAACGCCCTCGCCTTCTTCGACATGCCGGGGCTCGACCTCGGCCCCTACGCCGAGGTGCTGGGCGGCCTCGCCCACCTCGCCATCTCGGTGGAGCCCGAGCGGTGGGCCCACCTCAAGGCCAAGCTCGACGATCGCGGCATCGCCTACGCCCACATCGACGGGACGTCGATCTACTTCTCGGGACCGGACGGCGAGCGCATCGAGCTGATCGCCGACCCGCTGGGCGAGATGTACGGCTCCATCGTCCTGTGACCGGGCCCGGGTGGTCCCCCGGCGACGCCATCGACCTCACCGACCTCGACGGCTTCGTCGACGGCTTCCCCCACGAGGTGTTCGCGTGGCTCCGCGCCGAGCACCCCGTGTGGTGGCACGAGCCGACGCGCCTCACACCCGACGGCGAGGGGTTCTGGGTCGTGTCGACCCACGCCGAGTGCCATGCCGCGGCCGCCGATGCCGCCACGTTCTCCTCCCAGGGCGGGCCGGGGCGCGCCGGGGGCGGCACGCTCATCGAGGACCTTCCCGCCGGGTTCGCCGCCGGGGTGCTGCTCAACATGACCGACGACCCGCGCCACCAGCAGGTCCGCAAGCTCGTCACGCCGGCCCTCTCGCCCCGGGTGGTGGCCGCCATGGAGGCCGAGCTGCGGGATCGGGCCCGGGCGATCGTGACCGCGGCGGTCGAGCGGGGCGAGTGCGACCTGTTGGTCGACGTGGCCGCCGAGCTCCCGCTGCAGGCCATCGCCCGGCTGCTCGGCGTGCCCCAGGAGGACCGCCACCGCCTCTTCGGCTGGGCCGACACCACGCTGGACCACGACGACCACGACCTCGGCGAGACCACCGAGCGCCAGCAGCAGGCGGCGGGCGAGATGTTCGCCTACGGCACCGACCTCATCGAGCGACGCCGGGTGGAGCCGGGCGACGACCTGCTCTCCATCGTCGCCAACGCCGACCTGTCGGACCTCGAGGCGCAGATGTTCTTCAACCTGCTCATCGCGGCCGGCAGCGAGACCACCCGCAACTCGATCGCCGCCGGGGTGCTCGCCCTGATCGACCGCCCCGACACCTGGGCCGAGCTGCGCGCCCATCGAACGCTGCTCCCCAGCGCCACCGAGGAGGTCCTGCGCTGGGCGTCGTCGACCACCTACAACCGCCGCACCGCCACCCGCCGCACCGAGCTGGGAGGGGTACCGATCGCCGCGGGCGACAAGGTCACGTTGTGGTGGGGCTCGGCGAACTTCGACGAGCGGGCCTTCGCCGACCCCCGCTCCTTCGACGTGCACCGCTCCCCCAACCGCCACCTCGCCTTCGGCCACGGCTCCCACTTCTGCCTCGGGGCCGGCCTGGCCCGCGCCGAGATCCGCATCGTGCTCGACGAGCTGCTGACCCAGGTGGCCGCGATCGAGTCGACCGGTCCGGTCGAGTGGGTGCGCTCCAACAAGCACACCGGGCTGCGCCACGTGCCGGTCCGGCTGATCCCCGCCTGACGAGCACGATCCGGACCTACGGTTCCCGCCATGACGACCAGGCCTGCGGTGCCCACGCCCATCCCCATCGATCCGCTGTTCGACGACGGGCCCGAGGCGATGGTGGAGCGGTTCGGGCGCTATCGCACCTACGGCCAGCACGAGCGCATCGAGCTCGAGATCGGGCGGGGCCTCCTGCCCCGCCACGACTCGGTGATGAACTTCATCCGCACCGGCGGGCTGCGCCGGGCCGAGGAGGACCCGACCACCCTGGCCGCCCGCACCTCCTACTTCCGCGAGGAGTACGGCTACGGCGACCGCGTCTACGCGCCAGGCATCGAGGGCTTCCTCCGCAACCCCCGCCTCGAGGCAGCCGCCCGCGAGGTCCACGGCCTGCCGGTGGTCGAGCCGGCGATCGCCTACGCCAACCTGATGGTCCCCGGCCAGGAGCTCGCGGTCCACACCGACGTGCCCGAGTTCCGGGGCGCCAACCGCAAGGTCTTCCCGCAGTGGCTGCTCGTGGTGATGCTCCACTCGGGCCTGTTCGACGCTTGGCGCCTCCGCATCGCCACCGGCATCGCCTGGTTCCACGACAGCGACCACGGAGCCCTCGCCTACTGGCCCGACGGACCCGACGGCGCGGTTCGCCGCCACCGGATCCGGGCCAACACCGCGCTGGTGCTCGACACCGACTCGACCTTCCACGGGGTCGACCGGGTGACCGACGACTCGGCCGAGGTGGTCCCCCCGGTCCGTTCCACCACGGTGCTCGAGCCCCGCGACGGGCGGTGGGCGCTCGTGGCCGACGACGGTGCCGGCGAGGTGGTGGCCACCTACGACTTCGCCGACCTCCGGTTCTCGGTGTCGTGGAAGGCGTACTGCTTCGCCGACGAGGACGACCGCGACCGCTGGCGCCACCACGAGGACGGCCTCGAGCTCGACACCGTCCTCGCCTCCCTCGTCGACGACCTCCGCCGGCGCGGCGTCGACGCCGACGGCCCGCAGGACCCCGCCCTGGGCCGGACGCTCATCGACACCTACGTCCGGTTCCCCGTCGTCGGTGGCTGAGCCCCGGGCGGCCGTGAACCCCGCGCCATCGGAGCGGCGCCTACCCTGAGCGGCCGACGAGGGGGCGAACGATGACCGACATCCACCGCAGGAACTTCTTGGCCGGGGCCATGGGCCTGGCCGGCGCCGTGGCGCTCGGCACCTACGACCCGGCATCCGCCCGAGCGGCGGGCGCGGGCAAGGGCCTGGGCGGCATCGGCGCCCCGCCGGCGGTGGGCGCGCTCGACCAGCCCGGCCGGCCCGGCCTCATGGACGAGCGGGTCTGGCAGCAGCGCGTGGACCGCTACCTCGCCTTCGCCACGCCGTCGGTGAACGTGGGCAGCGCCACCGGCCTGGCCGTGCAGCTCATCGCCTCCCACCGCGACCCGCGGTACCGGTGGCCGATCGAGCGGGCCACGGTGGAGGCGCTCAACAGCACCTGGCAGCAGATCGACACCTGGCAGGACACGCGCGACTTCAGCCTCATGTACCTGCAGTGGGTGTACGCCCTCGGGCGGGGCACGACGCCGTCCACGAAGCTCTCCCCCGCCCTGCTCGACGCCATCAAGCAGCGCATGCTCCACAACCGCTACCGCTACGACGACCCGAACCCCGAGCACCGGGTGGACGCCCAGTGGTACTGGTCGGAGAACCACATCCTCATCCTGGCCACCGACGAGTACCTGGCCGGACAGTGGTTCCCCGACGACGTGTTCACGATCACCGGGCTCACCGGGCGCCAGTCCATGGCCCGGGCCCGCACCGTCATCCTCGACTGGGTCATGGAGCGGGCCCGCTTCGGCTTCTTCGAGTGGCACAGCCACGTGTACATGCTGAAGAACATCACCCCCCTGCTCACGCTGGTGGAGCTGGCCGACGACCCCGAGGTGGTGCGGGCGGCGGGCATGGCGCTCGACCTCTGCCTGCTCGACCTGGCGGGCCACACCCAGGCCGGCACCTACTCGGCCTCGCGCGGCCGCACCTACAAGAAGGACAAGATGTCGGCCCTCGACGAGGACACGTGGGGCACCTCGAAGTTCCTCTTCGACGACACGGCCTACCCGTACCAGTCCCAGACCGACAACGGCGCCAGCTACCTGTGCGGGGCCAAGCGGTACCGGCCGCCGCAGGCGATCATCGACCTGGCCACGGCCCGCCGCCCCGGCGTCACCCGCGAGCGCCACGGCATCTTCGTCGACGGCAGCGCGCCCGTGACCCCGAACCCCGTGGCTCCCTTCGGCTACGACTTCGCCGACCCGAAGAACCTCTCGTTCTGGTGGTCGCAGGGTGCGGTGGGCATGTGGCAGGTGGCCGGCATCAGCCTCTCGGAGGCCGAGGCCCACGACCTGTGGAGCAACCCGGCGCTCGCCCAGGTGAAGCTCCTCGCCGACCTGAACGGTCGGGACCCCGATCGGGTGCGCGCGTGGGAGCAGGCCAACCACGCCATCGTGAACTTCGGCCACCTGCGCGAGGCGAACACCTACACCTGGCGGGGCGATGCCGTGTCGCTCGGCTGCGTGGTGGACCACCGCTTCGGGCAGCAGCGCGACCAGGTCCACAGCTGGATCGCCGCCATCGACGCCGACGCGCTGGTATTCACCACCCACCCGTCCACGCCGCCGGACCAGACCACCGACTGGAGCTCGGACAACTCGCCGGGCTACTGGACCGGCGAGGCCTCCATGCCCCGGTCCGCGCAGTTCGAGCGCACCGGCGTGCACATCTACCAGCCGGCGTGGGGGCCCCAGAGCGATCCGCTCCTGTGGTCGGTCTTCAAGTACCGCGACTACACCCATGCCTACGTGCCACAGGATCGCTTCGACGAGGTGGTGCAGGCGGGCAACTGGACCTTCGTCCGCAAGGGCGAGGGCTTCATCGCCCTCTGGTCGTGGCGCACGCCCACGTGGAAGGCCTACGACCCGGCGGTCGTCGCCACCGACGGCATGGTGAAGCCGTTCGACCTCGTGGCCGACGGCGGGCCCGACAACGTCTGGATCGTTGAGGTGGGCGAGCGCACGCAGGGCTCGTTCTCGTCGTGGCGAGCACGGGTCGCGGCTGACTCGCCCGACGTGGTGCGTGACGACCAGGGCTTCTCGGTGCGCTGGCGATCGCCCACCTCGGGGCCCGTGAGATTCGGCTCCACAGGTCCGTTCCAGGTGCGCGGCCGGTCCGTACCGCTGGACGGATTTCCCCGACACGAGTCGGCGCTCGGGCGGGTCGACCGACTCTCGACCACCTACGCGCTGCGCGGTCGGCGAAGCCGGCTGAGGCTCGACTTCGCCAATCGAACCCGCCGGGTCAGCCCGTACTGACCGATATCACCGATGGTGTCCTAGCCTGCCGGTCCGTGCTGGCGTACTCCGACACCGGCGACGGGCCATCCCTCGTCCTGCTCCACGGGCTCGGCGGCGACCGCTCCCGCTGGGAGCCCCTCGTCGATCGGCTCGCCTCGCACCACCGCTGCGTGGCGATCGACCTGCCCGGCCACGGCGAGTCGGGCGACGAGGGCTGCGACTCCCTCTCAGCGGCCGCCGCCGTGCACCAGGTGGTGCGCCACCTCGGCCTCGCCTCGCCCACGATCGTCGGCCACTCGCTCGGGGCCACGATCGCCCTCATCTACGGCGCCGTGTACGGCCCTCGCTCGGTGGTGGCGCTCGACCCGGTGGGCCTCTACCTGCCCGACCTCGCCGCCACGCTGGCGCCGCTCGCCGATCGGCTCCGGGGTGATGACTTCGACGCCGCCTTCGCCGAGTGGGAGGCCGACCTCCTCGCCCCCGTGCCCGAGGACCGCCGGGCGGGCCTCCAGGCCGGGATCCGGCCACGGGCGGAGGTGGTGCGCTCGTATTGGAGCGCGCTGCTCGACGCCACCGACGCCGAGGCCACCCAGGCCGGGTTCGCCGCCGCGCTCGCCGGCATCACCTGCCCCACCCTCGTGCTGCTGGCCGATCCGCCGAGCGAGCGCGACGCCGCCGTGCTCTCCGAGCTGGCCTCGGCCACCGTGGAGGTGCACGAGGGCGGCACCCACTTCCTCCACCTCCTCGATCCCGAGCGCTACGCCCGGCGGATCGCGGACTGGGTGGCAGGGCTCGCTACGATGCCGGGTGGCGAAGGGGAGTAGCTCCTCGCCGGGTGATCGACACGCTGGGTGATGAGCCCCGGTCCCCGGGCCCGCTGCGGCGGGTGAGCAAGACCTTCGGCCAGGCATCGCACGATGCCCGGTCGATGGCACCCCGCCTTCTTCCGGGCCCACCCGGAGGTTCCCATGGAAGCGTTCCTGCTCAGCTTCGGCATCATCTTCGTGGCCGAGCTCGGCGACAAGAGCCAGCTCATGGCGCTCACGTTCGCGGCGCGCTACCGGGCGGTCACGATCCTGATCGCCATCACCGCCGCCACGGCGCTGGTGCACCTGGTGAGCGTGGTCTTCGGCGCCGTCCTCGGCGCTGCGCTCCCCACCGACGTGATCTCGGTGGTTGCCGGCATCGCCTTCCTCGGGTTCGCGGCGTGGACGATCCGCGGCGACGAGCTCGACGACGAGGACGAGGTCCGGGCCGCCCGATCGGATCGCTCCGTGCTCCTCACGGTGGGCCTGGCGTTCTTCCTGGCCGAGCTGGGCGACAAGACGATGCTGGCCACGATCACCCTCGCCACCAAGAACGGGCTGTTCGGGACGTGGCTCGGGTCGACCCTCGGCATGGTGGCCGCCGACGCCCTGGCCATCGTGGTCGGCCAGCAGCTCGGTGCCCGACTCCCCGAGCGCACGGTGAAGGTGGGCGCCGCCATCACGTTCGTGGTGTTCGGCGTGCTCTTGATCGTGGAGGGCATCCGCTGACCTGGCGTTCACCCACCAGGCGTCGGCGGCCGATC
>JAHBSN010000186.1 GCA_019639095.1 Actinomycetota bacterium | reverse complement strand
TGGTGCAGCAGGTCTCGGGCTTCGGCTTCGCCCTGCTCGCCGTCCCGCTCATGTCGCTCGTGGTCGGGCCCCGCGATGCGGTGGCCATCGCCATGGCGGCCGGCTTCTTCTCCAGCGGCCTGATGGCGGTGGGCCTGCGCGATCGGCTCGACCGCCCGGTCCTGCGCCGGCTCCTGCTCGGCGCAGCCGTCGGGCTCCCGATCGGGGTGGTGGGGCTGCGCGAGCTCGACGAGGACCTGCTCCGGCTCGCCCTCGCGGTGGTGGTCCTGGCCATGGTGCTGGTCCTGGCCAGCGGCTTCGCCCTGCGGGCCTCGAACCCGCGCCTGGAGGCCGGCGCCGGCTTGGTCTCGGGGCTGCTCAACGGCAGCCTCGGCACCGGCGGCCCCCCGGTGATCGTGGTGCTCCACGCCGCCGAGACCGAGCAGCACGCCTTCCGCGCCACCACCTCGTCGTTCTTCGCCGCGTGCGACGTGGTGGCCATCCCGCTCATCGCCTGGTCCGGTGCGGCGCGGCCGTCGGCGTGGGTGCTGGCGCTGGCGGCGGTGCCGGCCGTGGCGGTGGGGGACGCGGTGGGGCGGCGCCTGGCCCACCGCCTCGACCAGGCGCAGTTCCGGCGGCTGGCCCTGGTGCTGCTGGCCGCAACCGCGGTGGTGTCGGGCGCCGCGGCCCTGGCGTGATTGCTCAGGGCGCCACCGATCCGAAGTCGGCGAAGCCGCTCGGGTCGTGGCGTCCGAAGGTGCCGAGCTCGAAGAGGCCCCACCCCTCCTGGTCGCCGATCCGGGCGCGGGCCACGTGGTCGAGCAGGCCGAACGGGACCATCCCGGCCACAGCCGGGTCGGTGAGGTCGATGTCGACCCCCTCCACCCAGCCCCGACCCTTCCAGGCGCCGTGGGACCACCCGGGATCGCCGCCATAGCCGGTGCCGGCGTTGAGGGCCACGTAGCCCAGGCACTCCACCTCGAGCACGAGCGGGGTGCCGTCGGGCTCGGTGAGGTGGATGGTGGCGCCCTCGGGGTGACGGGTGCCGGACCGATAGTGCACGTCCACCCGGGGCCAGCCGAGCTGCTCGGGCCGACGGCCCGACGCCGCCGGCCACACCCGCACCGCGTCGTTGAGCACGCGGTGCCCGTCGGGGTCCTCCTGCACGATCACCACCACGGCGAAGTCGTCGAAGCGCAGCGGGACGTAGTTCCACCAGAAGCCCTCGATGGGCTCGGCGGCGGCCCGCGCCGGCGGCTCGGGCTCGCCCACCGGCCGGATCCCCCACGAGCGATCGCGGGTGCCCACCCAGCGGTCGGGCGTCACGTCGAACACCTGGCCCCCCACCCGCAGCTCGCCCTCCCAGGTGCCCACCTGGGCGAAGCGCTGGGCGTCGAGCGCCACCCGGGAGCCGGACCGCCACACGTGGGGCGCCTCGTCGACCGCCGGGAACGACCCCTGCCAGGTGAGGTCGAAGCCCACGCCGTGGTCGTCGCCGTCGCAGGTGAACCGCACCCGTTCGAGGGGTTCGAGCACCTCGAGGCGGAACGGCCCCACCGCCGGCGCGAGGCGGTCCTGGTCGTCGAGCGCGTCCGATGCCCGCACGGTGAGCTGCCGGTCGCCGATGCGCACGGTGGCGTAGGCGTCGATCACGCCCAGGTTCGGGTAGAGGCCGAGGCCGCAGACCACGAACGGTTCGCCCGACCGACCGTGGGCGTTGAAGTAGCAGCGGTCGTAGGCGTTGCGGTCCGAGCTCACCACGTGGGCCATCGACAGCGGCGCCTGGTGGATCGGGAACTCGTCGAGCGGGTGGGGCACCTGGACCTCCGGGGTGGTGGGGTCGGCAGGTTCGCCCGGATCTGACGCACCGTCAACCAGCTCCCGGGGTCGTGGACGGGACCGGGCCGTAGGCTCGCCGTCGTGGACGACGCCGCCTTCTTCGACCTGGACCGGACGCTGCTCGCCGGGGCCAGCGGTCCCATGTTCAGCACGATGCTCAAGCGGGTGGGCGTGATCCCGGACCGGGCCATCCCCGGCGAGGGCCTGCTGTTCCGGTTCTTCGACGTGGTGGGCGAGACGGTGCCGAGCATGATCGCCACCCGCCAGATGGCTCGGGCGGCCGCCGGCTGGGACCGCTCCCTCGTCCAGGAGGCCGGCCGCCTCGCCGCCCAGGGCCTCGTCCACGAGGTGCCCGGGTTCGCCAAGGCGCTCATCGCCCGCCACCAGGAGGAGGGCCGGCGCGTGGTGATGGCCACCACGTCGCCCTACGACCTGGTGGCGCCGCTCGCCGAGGCGCTCGGCATCGACGATGTGATCGCCACCCGCTACGGCGAGCTCGACGGGCGCTACGACGGCTCGATCGACGGGTTCTTCGTGTGGGGCCCCGGCAAGCTCGCCGCGGTGCGGCAGTGGGCGCTCGAGCACGGGGTCGACGTGGCCCGCAGCTACGCCTACTCCGACTCGGTGTACGACCTGCCGCTGCTGTCCGCGGTGCGGTTCCCGACCGCCGTGAACCCCGATCCCCGGTTGCGGATGGTGGCGGCGGTGCGGCGCTGGCCCACCCAGCACTTCGACGTCCCCGCCGGAGTGCCGAAGCTCGCCGGGATCGAGCCCCAGCGACTCCTGCAGGTGCTCGCCCGTCCGGAGCTGTTCCCCTGGGTTCGCTTCGACATCGCCGGCGTGGAGCGCATCCCCGAGACCGGTCCGGCGATCATCGTCGGCAACCACCGCTCCTACTTCGACCCGCTCGCCATCGGCATGGTCATGGCCCGAGCCGGGCGGCCCGTGCGCTTCCTGGGCAAGAAGGAGGTCTTCGACGCGCCGGTGGTGGGCCAGATCACCACGGCCCTGGGCGGCATCCGCGTGGAGCGCGGGTCGGGCTCCGACGAGCCGCTCGCCGCGGCCGCCGCCGCCCTCGACGCCGGCGAGGTGGTGGCCCTCATGCCCCAGGGCACCATCCCGCGCGGCCGCGCCTTCTTCGAGCCGGAGCTGAAGGGTCGGTGGGGCGCGGCCAAGCTCGCCGCCCTCACGAAGGCCCCGGTGGTCCCCATCGGCCTCTGGGGCACCGAGAAGGTCTGGCCCCGCAACGCCCGCACGCCCAACGTGCTCGCCATCGGCCACCCGCCCACGGTCCGCGCCCGGGTGGGGCAGCCGGTGGACCTGCGCTACCGCAGCGCGAACGCCGACACCGAGCGGATCATGGCGGCCATCGTCGACCTGCTCCCCGCCGAGGCCCGGGTGCGCCACGAGCCCACGCCCGAGGAGCTGGCCCGCACGCTGCCCGCGGGGTACCAGGGCGACCTCGACGCCGAGACCGATCGGCGGCCCGGCTCGGACTGATCGGGGCGTCCGGCGGCGTGCGCGTCAGTTCCCGCCGGTGCCGCCGAAGTCGGTGATGTCGATCTCGCACGTGGCGAGGTAGTCGAAGATCGCCGACTGGTCGTTCGGGTCGAAGCTGCCGCTCGTGGTGCTGTCGAAGATCGCGTTCACCAGGCACGTGGCCTGCTCCTCGGACAGGCCCATGTCGGTGTAGAGCTTGATCAGCTGGTCCTTGCCGAAGTCGCCGAAGTCGGGGGCGGTGGTGTCGGGGGTGTCCTCGGTGGTGTCCGGCGCGTCCTCGGTGGTCTCCGTGGTGCTGTCGGACGGCTCGGTGGTGGTGGACGCCGGGGCGGTGGTCTCGGTGCCCCCGCCCGAGTCGCCGCCGTCGCCGTCGGCTGCCTTCACGCCGCACCCGGCGGCGAACAGGGCGACGAGGGCCAGGACGGCCAGGACGATGGGGGTGCGGCGCGCGGCGTTCACGGCCGCGAGCCTAGGACTCCACCACCTCGTCGTCAGCGGCAGGGTCCTCGGCGCAGTCGGTCGCGTCGGCGGCGTCGTCGGATCCCGCCGCCGGCTCCGCGGCCGCGTCGTCGGTCGGCTCGGCCTCGCCGGGCGGCGGCGCCCAGGCCGGGGCGGTCCCGGTCTCGGCGGCCACCACGGCGGCGAGGGCCTCGCGGTACGCAGCGTCGGCGGCGGCGCGCTCCTCGGCGCTCACGCCCTGGCGGCTGCGGAGGCGCTTGACCTCCGCGGCGGCGGCGTCCTTGGCGGCCACCAGGGCCTTGGTGGCGTCGGCCTGCTGGCGAGCCTCGCGCTCGGCGCGCTTGGAGGCCTTCTCGCGCTGCTCCTGCTCCCGGACGTAGGCGGCGAATCGGGCGACGTCGGGATCGATCTCCTTCGCCATCAGGCCGTGGCCCCCCGCTGGCGGATGATGTTGAGGGCGCCACCGGCCTTGAACCAGGCGATCTGCTCCTCGTTCATGGTGTGGTTGGCCTCGAAGGGGACCCTGGTGCCGTCGGGCTTGACGATCTCGGCGTACACGGGCTTGCCCGGCTCGAGGTCGGCCAGGCCGAGGAACGACAGCTTGTCGTCCTCCTCGATCTGGTCGTAGGTGTCGGGGTCGGCGAAGGTGAGCGGCAGCACGCCCTGCTTCTTCAGGTTGGTCTCGTGGATGCGGGCAAAGCTCCGCACGAGGATCACCTTTGCCCCCCGGAACCGGGGCTCCATGGCGGCGTGCTCGCGCGAGGAGCCCTCGCCGTAGTTCTCGTCGCCCACGGCCACCCACGACACCCCGTGCTCGTGGAGGTTCTTGGCGATGTCGGGGAACGGCTTGGTCTCGCCGTCGAGCGGGTCCTTGCCGGTGCCGTCGGCCTCGGTGAAGGCGTTGATCACGCCGGCGAAGAGGTTGCCCGAGATGTTCTCGAGGTGGCCGCGGTAGGTGAGCCAGCGGCCGGCCATGGAGATGTGGTCGGTGGTGCACTTGCCGTGGGCCTTGAGCAGCAACGGGAGTTCGACGAAGTCGTTCCCGTCCCAGGCCGGGAACGGCTCGAGCAGCTGGAGGCGATCCGACGTGGGCGAGACCACGACGTCGATCGACGAGCCGTCGGCCGGCGGGGCCACGAAGGTGTCGGTGCCGGGATCGAAGCCGGCCTCGGGGAGGGTGACGCCCTGGGGTGCATCGAGGCGCACCTCCTCGCCGTCGTCGGTGGTGAGGGCGTCGGTGGCCGGGTTGAAGTCGAGCCGGCCGGCGAGGGCCAGCGCGATCACGGTGTCGGGCGACGTGACGAAGCTGAGCGTGTTGGCCGACCCGTCGTTGCGCTTCGGGAAGTTGCGGTTGTAGCTGTTGACGATGGTGTTGACCGTGGCCGGGTCCATGTCGGGCCGGGACCACTGGCCGATGCACGGGCCGCAGGCGTTGGCGAGCACCTCGCCGCCGATGGCCTCGAGGTCGGCCAGGAGTCCGTCTCGCTCGATGGTGGCCCGCACCTGCTCGGAGCCGGGGGTGATGAGCAGCTTGGTCTTGGCCTTGAGGCCCTTGGCCGAGGCCTGCCGGGCGATCGATGCGGCCCGGGTGATGTCCTCGTAGGAGGAGTTGGTGCACGACCCGATCAGGGCGGCGGAGATCTCGAGCGGCCAGCCCTTGTCGGCGGCGGTGGCGCCCACCTCAGACACCTTGTGGGCGTAGTCGGGGGAGTGGGGGCCGTTGATCAGCGGCGCCAGGGTGGAGAGGTCGATCTCGATGACCTGGTCGTAGAACGATGCCGGGTCGTCGTAGACCTCGGGGTCGGGTCGCAGGTCGGCGGCCACGCCGCGGGCGGCGTCGGCGATGGCCTCGCGCCGGGTGGCCCGGAGGTAGGCGTCCATCGAGTCGTCGTAGGCGAAGATCGACGTGGTGGCCCCGATCTCGGCGCCCATGTTGCAGATGGTGGCCTTGCCGGTGGCCGAGATCGACTCGGCGCCGGGGCCGAAGTACTCGACGATGGCGCCGGTGCCGCCCTTCACGGTCAGCACGCGGGCCACCTCGAGGATCACGTCCTTGGCGGCGCTCCAACCCGAGAGCTCCCCGGTGAGGTGCACGCCGATGACCTTGGGGAAGCGGACGTTGAACGGGTAGCCGGTCATCACGTCGACCGCGTCGGCGCCGCCCACGCCGATGGCCACCATGCCGAGTCCGCCGGCGTTGGGCGTGTGGCTGTCGGTCCCGATCATCATCCCGCCGGGGAAGGCGTACTGCTCGAGCACCACCTGGTGGATGATCCCCGAGCCGGGCTTCCAGAAGCCGATGCCGTACTTGGCCGACACGCTCTCGAGGAAGTCGTAGACCTCGGCGTTGGTGTCGATGGCGACGCCGAGGTCGATGCGGGCGCCCACCTTGGCCTGGATGAGGTGGTCGCAGTGCACGGTGGTGGGCGTGGCCACCTCGGGCAGCCCGGCGGTCATGAACTGGAGCAGCGCCATCTGGGCGGTGGCGTCCTGCATGGCGATGCGATCGGGGTCGAAGTCGGTGTAGCTCACCCCGCGCTCGAGGCCGCCCGCCTCCGGGTCGCGCAGGTGGTTGACGAGCACCTTCTCGGTGAGGGTGAGGGGACGGCCGAGGCGCTCGCGGCCGGTGGCGACCCGCCCGGGGAGCGAGCCGTACACCGCCTCGACGAGCTCGATCGGAGTGGTGGCGGTCACGGCCATGGGATCACCTCGGCGGTCGGGGTCGGAAAGCGGGCGAGCACGGGTGCTTGCGCCCACGAGCAAAGCATACAACTATGAGACAAGTGCGCACCATCCGGTACAAGGAGATCGCCGTCGACCTGCGACGGCGCCTGGGGGCGGGCGAGTACACCGCCGGCCGCCTGCTCCCGTCCGAGGCCGAGCTGTCGGCAGCGTACAGCGCCTCCCGGGTGACGATCCGCAAGGCGCTCGAGGAGCTCCGCACCGAGGGCCTCGTCGACTCGCGGCAGGGGTTCGGCTGGTTCGTGGCCGAGGCCCCCGTCCGCCAGCCCCTCGCCCGGCTGGCCACCATCGAGGCCCAGCTGGAGGCCGAGGGCCTGCGCTCGGAACGGCGCATCACCGACTTCGCCTTCGTGCCCGCGCCGCCCGAGGTGCGGGCCGTCCTGGGCGTCGACGAGGTCCTCTCCGTGCGCCGGGTCAACCTGGCCGACGGCGAGCCCTTCGCCCGCGTCACGGTGTGGTGCCCCGAGCGGCTCGGCCGCGAGCTCAGCCTCAGCCAGGTGGAGGAGCAGTCCTTCTACGACCTCCTGCCGGTGCGCTTCGGCGGGGCCACCCAGACCATCGGGGCCGACGCCGCCGGCCCGCTCGACGCCGAGCTGCTCGGCGTGCCGGTCGGGTCGCCCGTGCTCGTGTGCCGGCGCGTCACCGCCGACGTGGCCGGCACGCCCGTGCTCATCGGGGACTACGTGTTCCCGGCCCACCGCACCGAGTTCACCGTGGAGCTGGCGAGCACCGAGCCGTCGATCGCCCCCGGCGGCCTGCGGCTGCTCGAACCGGCGCCGTCGCCCGATCAGCGCGGGGAGAGCGCCAGCCGATAGCGGCCGCCCGTGGCCGTGGCGGTGACGACCGATCCTCCGTCGACCTCGGCCACGGTGATGCCGGCCAGGCTCTCGCTGGTGATGTCGCCGAGTGCCGGCACCCGGTCGGGCACCCACACCACCAGCGGGCCGTCCGGGTCGGGCTTCGCCGGCGCCTCGCCGGTGAGCTCGAGCGCCCCCGTGTCGGGATCGGACGACAGCGTGAGCAGCGTGCCGGGCGCGGCCCGGGGGTAGGCCCGACCGACCACGGCGAGGAAGGGCTCGTTGGGACCCGCGTCGGCGTCGTCGGGGCACTGCACCAGGTTGAGCTGGATCACCGGCCCGGTGGGCCGGTTGCCCGGCGTGCCGATGGTGTGCGGGTCGCCGCAGCGCTGGCGCCACTGCCACGCCGCGCTGCCC
>JAHBSN010000185.1 GCA_019639095.1 Actinomycetota bacterium | reverse complement strand
CCGTGGCGGTACGCGTCGAGCGCGGCCACGGTGGGCTGAGGCGTCCGGGGGAGAGACAGCCAGTCGGTGAACGGATCGGTGCGCATCAACATGGGACGTTCCTCCTGTCGGTGAGAGCTTCGTGATCCCTGAGCGACAGCATACCTGTCACAACGGCGGAAGGCAACCTGTCATCGACGACGCCCGGTGAGTCGGCGAGAGGGATGGCCCGAGCTCCGGCCGGGCACCATCGCACGCCCCCGAGCCCCGCACCGGAGGACCGCCCGTGGCCTCGTCCAACGACCGCATCGACAGCCTCGCGGCCACCGTGGCCGCCGACCTCGCGCACCGCGGCTCCAGCGTCGCCGTGGCCGAATCGCTCACCGGCGGCCTGCTCGCCAACGCCCTCGCTCGCGCCGACGGCGCGAGCAAGTGGTTCCGCGGCGGTGTCGTGGCGTATGCCGCCGACGTCAAGCACGCCCTGCTCGGCGTCCCCGACGTCGCCGTGGTGAGCCGGATCGCCGCCGAGGCGATGGCGCGCCAGGCGGCGGCCCTGCTCGGCAGCCCCATCGGGCTGGCCGTCACCGGCGTGGGCGGGCCCGAGCCCCAGGACGGCGTGGAGGTGGGCACGGTGTGGGTGGCGGCCTTCGCCGACCACGAGTCCCATGCCTGGGAGCACCGCTTCCCGGGCGATCCCGCCGAGATCTGCTCGGCCACCTGCGCGGCCGCGCTCTCGCGGCTGCACGAGGTGCTGGACGCCGGCTGAGCGGGGACGACGGGGATGGAGGACGAGAACGAGCGCCTGAACCGGGAGTTCGACCAGCTGCTCGGCGGTCTGCGCGTGGCGCTCCCCGGGGTGCAGGTGCTCCTGGCCTTCCTGCTGACGATGGCGTTCTCCGCCCGCGCCGACGAGCTCGACCACGACGGACGGGTGGTGTACCTGCTCTCGGTGGTGCTCGCCTCGCTGGCGACCGTGGCGCTGATCGCCCCCACCTTCCACCACCGGGTGCGGTTCCGGGAGGGCACCAAGGAGCAGATGATCCACACCGCCAACGTGCTGGTGCTGGCGGGGGCCGTCTGCCTGGCGACCGCGATCGGCTGCGCGCTCTACGTGGTGGGCGACACCCTGTACGCCGACAGCCCGGCGCGCTGGCTCGGGCCCGGCGTGGTGGTGGTGGCCGGCCTGACCTGGTTCGCCCTGCCCCTCACCTACCGATCGGGCCAGACGCCCAGGCCGAGCGGCCGCAGACCGGGTTCGTGAGCCCCTCCTCGGGGAAGCACACGCCCCGAGGACGTGACACGACGAAGGAGCATCCGATGCAGGCGACCACCTCCGAGGGCATCGACACCGGCGTGCCCGACGCCGTCTACGACCTGATCCTCGTCTTCCAGCAGGCGCTGGAGGACTGCCACCGCTACCAGTGCTTCGCCGCCGACGCTCGCCGCGGCGGCGATGCGGAGGTGGCGGCGTTCTTCGCCGAGCTCGCCGACTCCGACCGAGACATCGCCGATCGCGCGCGCCGCATGCTCGTGGCCCGACTCGGGCCGGCCTGAGGATCCCGGCGAGTATCCGGCCGACGGGGCGCGGGTACCGGGAGGCGTGAACCATCCCGACCCGACGGAGGGCACCGTGGCCGATCGAGAGCAGGACCAACCCATCGCCGACGTCGTCGTCGCGGTGTTCGAACCCGACCAGGTCGACGCGGTGCGCCAGGAGCTCCTGCGCCAGGGGTGCCCGCCCGGAGCGATCCACGTGGGCGACGACGCCGACCTGCGGTGGTCGTTGCGCGCCGAGCAGACCGAGGAGACCGATCGCTCGCTGATGGCCCCCCACGCCGGCGCCATCATCCCGAAGGAGTCGACGAAGGCGGCCGCCATCGCCATCCCGGTGGCCGCAGCGATCGGCGCGGCGATCTGCCTGCCGTTCGCCGCGTTCCAGATGGGCGACCTCAACGTGTGGCTCCGCCTGTTCTGGTGCGCGGTCACCGGCGCAGCGCTGGGCGGCACCATCGGCTACATCGTCGGCACCGCCATGGCGTCGAAGGACCAGGACGAGCCCGGCGCCGCGCAGCGAGGTGTGGTGGTCCGCGTGGACCGGCCGTCGCCAGCAGTCGACGCAGCCCTGGTCGCCCTCGAACCGATCCGCGTCGACGCCTTCGACGCCGACGGCGTGGTGCAGAGCCGGCTGGCCACCGAGGAGGACCGTCGGTCCGGAGGCGTGGTGGAGGAGGTCGCCGCCAACGTGGAGCGCGAACTCGAGGCCGACCCGAGCGAGCGCCACCGCTGAGCCGCTGACCCTGGCCGAGAGGGTCAGCTCGCCGGGTCGGGCGCCGGACCCGTGAGCGGGTGGGACGTGGGCCGCATGAGCAGCAGGACCGCGCCCAGCAGGCCGGCGACCATCGACGCCGCCAGCACCGCGATCTTGGCGTGGTCGACCAGCTCTCCCTCGAAGGCCAGACCGGACACGAACAGCGACACGGTGAACCCGATGCCGGCGAGGCAGCCGACGCCGACCAGCTCCAACCAACCGGCGTGGCTGGGCAGGGAGGCGCCCCCGAACCGGATGGCGAGCACGGCGGCGAGCGCGATGCCGATCGGCTTGCCCAGCACCAGCCCGCCCACGATGCCGAGGGTGAGCGAGCTGGAGAGGTCGAGGCCGCCGCTCAGCGACACGCCGGCGTTGGCCAGCGCGAACACCGGCAGCACCACGAACGCCGTCCACGGGTGCAGCGCGTGCTCCAGGCGACCGAGCGGCGAGACGCCCTCGGTGGCCACCGTGACCACCTCGAGGTAGGCGGTCTCGTCGGCCTCGTCCTCGCGGTCGTCGGCCAGGGCCTCGCCGTCGAGCTGCTCGCGCAGCACCGTCTGCAGCTCGGCGGGGCCGCGTGGCGCTCGCGCGGGGGTGACCAGGCCGAGCACCACGCCGGCGATGGTGGCGTGCACGCCCGACTCGTAGGTGGCCAGCCACGTCACGGCGGCGAGCACCACGTAGGGCGCGATGGAGCGCACGCCGGCGCGCTGGATGGCCAGCACGCCCACGACGGTGAGCACGGCGGCGGCGAGCCACAGCGGCTCGAACCGGTCGCTGTAGAAGACGGCGATCACGAGGATGGCGCCGATGTCGTCGACGATGGCGAGGGTCAGCAGGAACACCTTCATCGAGGCCGGCACGCGTCGCCCGAGCAGCGAGAGGACCCCGATGGAGAAGGCGATGTCGGTGGCCATCGGGATGCCCCACCCGCCGCGGGTGGCGGGGTGGCCGGCGTTGAGGGAGAGGTAGAGCAGGGCGGGCACAGCGATGCCACCCAGGGCGCAGGCGATCGGGAGCGCGGCGGTGCGCGGGTTCCGGAGCTCGCCGTGCACGATCTCACGCTTGATCTCGAGGCCCACCACGAAGAAGAAGAAGGCCATGGCGAGGTCGTTCACCCAGTGGCTGAGCGACCCGCCGAGTACGTGGCTCCCCACCTCGACGGCGATCTCGGTGTGCCACAGGTCGACGTAGGACGCCGACCAGGGTGAGTTCGCCCACACGAGCGCCACCACCGTGGCCACGGCCAGCACGATGCCGCCCGCCGCCTCCGTGTGCAGGAAGTCCTGCAGCGGGGCCAGCCTCGGGCGGGCGCGCCGAGGGGCGTTGGCCTGGGGGCGTGGGGTGGGCATGCGGATCCTCTGGTCAGGGTGCGGACGGGTGGCTCGCCGACCAGGCTTCCCGGCACGCCGGAGGCGAGCCTACCCACCCACCCGCGACGCCGGACCGGGGTTCGCGGGGCCGTGGTGCGATCGACGGCGCCGACCTACCGTCTTCGGTCGCGGGTGTGGTTCACTCGCGCCGCCGGTTCAGCAGCAGCCGCCCGCCCTCCCGACCCACTCGATGACCGATCGAAGAGAGGGGACCCATGGAGCCCGCCCTGACCATCGAGGTGACCGCCACCGAGGCCTGCACCGTGCTCGTCGTCACCGGCGAGGTCGACGCCGCCACGGCACCGCAGCTCGCCGAGGCCGTCGCCAGCGCCATCGACGCCGGACCGGCGGAGATCGAGCTCGACTGCGCGGCCATGTCCTTCATCGACTCCTCGGGCATCCGCGTGCTCATCGATGCGTGGGACCGGATCAAGGACCGGGCCACCATGCAGATCTTCGTCACGAACCTCCAGCCGGGTCCGGAGCGGATCCTCGCCATCTGCGGCGTGCACGACCTCCTCACCCGCTGACGGCACTCAGCCCTCGCCACCTCGCGGTTCGAGCAGCACGCTGAACCACACCGCCTTGCCGTTGGGGCCACGGGGCTCCACGCCCCACTCGTGCGCACCGGCATCCACGATCAGCAGGCCACGGCCCGTCTCGCCGTCGGATGCGTCGCCGAGCATCGGCAGCCGCTGGTCCCGGTCGTGGACCTCCACCACCAGCACGTGGTCGTCGGTCCGCAGGGTCACCTCCGGCTCCGAGGCGGTGTGGCGCAGCACGTTGGTCACCAGCTCGCTCGTCATGGTGACCACGAGCTCGATCTGCTCGGGGGGCAGCAGGCGCTCCGCCTCGAGGTGGTACGCCACCCAGCGCCGGCCACGACGTACGTCGGCCGGATCTCGACTGGTGCGCAGCGTGTCGTGCACTCCACCACCTCGGTCGGGGGACCCCGGTGGTCCCGGCGCCGCCCACTACCCGACCTGACGGCTTCCCCACACCAACGGTTGGGGAGGTTCGCCCGTCCGTCGCTCGGGAAGTACTGGTCGCCAGGTTCGCGAGCGGGAGGGGCACATGAGCGGCACGGCTCGGGTGGGGTGCTCCGGGTGGTCCTACGCCGACTGGCGCGGGCGGGCCTACCCCGCCGACGCCGCGCCCCGGACCTGGTTCGCCCGCTACGCCGAGCGGTTCGACACCGTCGAGCTGAACACCACCTTCTACCGCCTGCCAGCGCCCACGACCGTGGCCGCCTGGCGGGAGCAGGCCCCGCCGGGGTTCACCTACGCGGTCAAGCTCGGCCGGTTCGGCTCGCACCGCAAGAAGCTGCTCGACCCGGAGCCGTGGCTCGCCAACCACCTCGACCGGGTGCGGCGCCTCGGCCCCTCGCTCGGCCCGAACCTCGTCCAGCTGCCACCCCGGTGGCGTCGCGACGTGGGCCGCCTCGATGACTTCCTCGCCGCCGCCCCTCGGTCGATCCGCTGGGCCGTCGAGCTGCGCGATGCGTCGTGGCTGCACGCCGACACCTACCGGGTGCTCGAGCGCCACGGCGCCGCCCTGTGCATCCACGACCTGCTGCCCGACCACCCGTTCGAGCGGACCGCCGACTGGACCTACCTGCGCTTCCACGGTCCCGATGCGCTCCACCACCCCTACGCCGGTGCGTACACCGGGCGGCGCCTGCGCCGGCCCGCCGAGCGCCTGCAGGCCTGGCTGGGCCAAGGGGCGGACGTGTACGCGTACTTCAACAACGACCAGGGCGCCCACGCGTGGGACGACGCCCACTGGCTCGACCGTCGGCTGCACGAGGGCTGACCCGCGCCCCGAGCGCGACCCCACGGCGGCGTATCGGGGGCAGGGACCACGGGGTAGGGGATGTCCTTCCCCCACCACGGAGGCCCCCATGGCTGCTTCTCCCACCATCGGCTACGCGCTCTCGAGCGAGGAGCACGGGCCCGGCGACCTCGTCCGGTTCGGGGCGATGGCCCGTGACCACGGCTTCCGGGACGTGTCGATCTCGGACCACTTCCACCCGTGGAACGCCGAACAGGGCCAGAGCCCCTTCGTGTGGAGCGTGCTGGGCGGGCTCTCCGCGGTGGCGCCCGAGCTCCGCGTCGGCACCGCGGTCACCTGTCCCACGATCCGGGTGCACCCGGCGATCGTGGCGCAGGCGGCGGCCACGGCGTCCCTGATGGCCTCGGGCCGGTTCTTCCTCGGGGTCGGCACCGGCGAGCAGCTGAACGAGCACGTCCACGGCGATCGCTGGCCCCCGGCCGACCAGCGCCTCGACATGCTCGAGGAGGCCGTGGCGGTCATGCGGGCGCTGTGGACCGGGGAGGAGGTCACCCACGTCGGCACCCACTACCGGGTCGAGAACGCACGCCTCTTCACCGCACCCACCTCCACGCTGCCGGTGTACGTCTCGGGGTTCGGCCCCAAGAGCCAGGAGCTGGCGGCGCGCATCGGGGACGGGTTCGTGACCACCGCGCCCGATGCCGACCAGGTGCGCCACTACCGGGCGGCGGGAGGCACCGGTCCCGTCATCGGCGGCGCCAAGGCGTGCTGGGGCGAGGACGAGGAGGCCGCTCGGGATCTGGCGTTCCGCCTGTGGCCCAACTCGGGCCTGCCCGGCGAACTGGCCCAGGAGCTGCGCACGACGGCGATCTTCGAGCAGGCGACGCAGATCGTGGAACGCGATGCGGCGGTCGGCTCCATGCCGTGCGGGCCCGATCCGGAGGTGCACGCCGCGTCGATGCGGGCCTACTTCGAGGCCGGGTTCGACGAGGTGCACGTCCAGCAGATCGGCTCCGACCAGGAGCCGTTCCTGCGCTTCTACCGCGACGAGGTCATCCCCCGGCTCGACCTCTGATCGTCGACCGTCGACCGACGAACCGCGCGCCGTCCGAGCGGCGCGACGAGGTCGACCACGCGGGGGCTGAGCAGACGGGTTCCGGCGGCGAGCAGGGCCTCCCGCACCACCCGCTGCCCCCGGTCGCCGGCCATGACGTCGACGCCCATCGCCCGGAGGACCGGCGGCGTCGGTTCGAACGTGACGGTCTCGGTGCCCGCGGCGCGCAGCCGGGCGAGCTCTCGGCGCAGGCGCCGGTGCGCCCACCAGCGCAGCGGGGCGTCAGGGGTGAGCGCCCGCCCGTGCACCGCCGACATCGGCGACGAGACCACCACCAGGTCGAGCTCGAGGTCGCGGAGGCAGTCCGCGTTCGTGGGCGAGTGCACGCCGCCGTCGATGTGGAGGGCGCCGCCCACGTCGACGGGGCGGAAGTAGCCGGGGATCGCGCAGGAGGCGAGCACCGCTCGGTCGAGCGGCACCTCCGGCCGTCCCGGTGCACCGAAGACGGTGCGCGCGCCGGTGTCGGCTCGGGCGGCGCAGATGCGGAGCCCGTCGGGCCACCGCTCCGGCAGGAACGGCTCCAGCGCCGCCGCCGCCTCGGCCAGGTCGACCTGCCCGTGCGGCACCATCGTCATCGCCGCCACGGTCGGCCGGAACGCCCACGGCCGCCGAGCCGCCCTCGCGAGCAGCGAGGGTGAGGGGAGGTGCCAGGGCCGGAGCAGGTCCCGGACCACCGGCACCGGCAGCTCGTTGCCGTGGAGGTCGATGGCGCCCAGCACGGCCCGTCCCTCCTCGGACGGCTCCACCGACGCCGTGGCCGACGCCAGGTCCAGCGCCGGCACGCCGAGCCGCAGCGCCGCCGCCGAGATCGAGCCGGCCGACGTGCCCACGATCACCTCGGCGCTGCGGGGGTCCCACCCGAGGTCGTTGGCCAGGGCGCCGAGGACCCCGGCGTGGAACGCCTGGCCGACGATGCCTCCCGCCCCGAGCACCAGGCCCACGCGGGTCACGGGCGATGCCGCCCGGGGCGCGGCCGGGAGGCGTTGGGCGAAGGTCGATGGGCGGGGTCGGCGAGCACGGCGATCTCGGCTTCTGAGCGGGATGGTCCGGTCGCCTCCCGCTACCCGGACGCGGCCGACCGGAACCGCGGCGGGGCCCCGACGGTCTGCGCGCACGGGTCCGCGGGTACTCCCGCAGACCCGATGGCCACGTACCCAGGAGGCGTCATGGCAACGGAGAAGC
>JAHBSN010000184.1 GCA_019639095.1 Actinomycetota bacterium | reverse complement strand
CTGGAACACCACCACCACCCGGGGCCAGCCCGCCTCCTGCGCCGACGCCAGCAGGGCCCGCACCTTGCCCGGGTTGTGGGCGTAGTCGTCGACCACCGTGACGCCGTCGGCCTCGCCCAGCACCTGGAACCGGCGGGACACCCCGACGTAGGCGGCCAGCGCGGTCACGCCCTCGGCCGGGGCCACGCCGAGGGTGGCGGCGGCGGCCGGCGCCACCGCGGCGTTGCGGGCGTGGTGGCGACCGGGCGTGCCGATGGCCACGGGCCCCACCTCCTCGCCGTCGACCGCAAGCCCGAACGTGGTGGTGAGGTGGTCGACCACGACGTCGTGGATGCGGTAGCGCGCCGGCGCCGACTCCCCCACCGTGATCGCGTGGTGCGCCTCCGCCAGGCGCAGGGCCCGCTCGTCGGCGGCGCCCTCCACGCGGGGGTCGTCGATGCACACGATGCGCACGGCGGCCGACGCGAGGAAGCGGTCGAAGGCAGCCTCGATGCGCTCGATCGAGCCCCAGTGGTCGAGGTGGTCCTCGTCGACGTTGGTGACCACCGCGGTGCCGGCGCCCAGCTCGAGGAACGAGCCGTCGCTCTCGTCGGCCTCCACCACGAACGCGCCCGTGGGCCCACCCCAGCGCGCCGCCTCGCCCAGGCCCACCGGCACCGCGCCCACGAGGAACGACGGGTCGGCGCCGGCGCCGGCCAGGAGGGTGGCGAGCAGCGCGGTGGTGGAGGTCTTGCCGTGGGTGCCCGAGACGGCCACGGTGGGCCGGGCCGCGCAGATGGCGGCCAGGATGCCGGCCCGGTTCAGCAGCTGGCGCCCGGCGGCGGCCGCCTCGGCCACGTCGGCGGGCGACGGGGCGAAGGCGGTGGAGTGCGCCACCACCTCGGCGCCGTGGGCGTCGGCGGCGGCGAAGAGCCGGGCCGGCTCCACCACCTCGGTGCCGACGCCGGCGGCGTGCAGCGGGCCGAACGCCGCGGTCTCGGTCACGTCGGAGCCCGTGACGTGGTGGCCCATGGCGGCGAGCACGATGCCGATGGCGCTGATGCCGGCGCCGCCGACCCCGACGAGGTGGATCCGTCGGGGCGTCGAGAGATCGACCGCGCCCTCAGCCACGGGCCACGCCCTCGATCAGGGCCGCGGCCCGCTCGGCGGCGTCGACCGTGGCCGCGGCGCGCATGGCCGCCCCCATGGCGGCGAGGCGCTCGGGGTCGTCGAGGAGGGCGCCGAGCTCGCGCTCGAGGCGGTCGGCATCGAGCTCCGCGTCGGGCACCACCACGGCGCCGCCGGTGGCCTCCACGGAGCGGGCGTTGGCCATCTGGTGGTCCCGCGCCGCGATCGGCAGGGGCACGAGGATGGCCGGCAGGCCGGCGGCCATGAGCTCGAACACGCCGCCGCCGCTGCGGGTGACGGCGACGTCGGCGGCGTCGAGCAGCAGGTGCATGCGGTCCTCGTAGCGGACCACCTGGTAGACGAGGCCGCCCTCGGGCGGCGTGGGCAGGTCGACCACGAACTGGTCGTGGTCCCGCACGCCCACCACGTGGCGGATCGCCAGGTCGGACCGATCGGCCCACCGGCCCACCAGGGCCCGCACCGCCTCGTTGATCCGACGAGACCCGAGCGAGCCGGAGAACACCCCCACCACCGTGCGGTCGGCGGGCAGGCCCAGCTCGGCCCGGGCCGCCGCCGGGTCGGGGTGCTCGGCCACCGCCCGCACCTCGGGGCGCAGCGGGTTGCCCACCACGGTGGCGCGGGGCAGGTCGGTGTCGGGGAACGACACCGCCGAGGCGGCGGCGAAGCGGCGCAGCACGCGGTTGACCGCGCCGGCCCGCTGGTTCTGCTCCAGCAGCACCAGCGGCACCCGGCACAGCACGGCCCCCACGCCGCACGCGAACGACGCGTACCCGCCGAGGACCACCACCACCTGCGGCCGGCGGCGGCGCACGATGCCGATCCCCCGCCCGAGCGCCCGCACGAGGTCGATGACCGCGCCCACGTTGGCGAGGGTGAGGCGCCGGGCGATGCCGCGGCCGGGCAGCACGTCGACGGTGAAGCCGCGCTGGGGCACGAGCTCGCCCTCGGGACCGCGCTCGGCCCCCACGAAGTGGATCGACGAGGCCGGGTGCCCGGCGGCCACGAGCGCCTCGGCCACCGACAGCCCGGGCAGCAGGTGGCCCGCCGTGCCCCCACCGGCGACGAGGGCGTAGGTGCGCTCCGCCATCAGCCGGCGGCGCGGGCGGCGCGGCGGCCCCCCGAGCCCGAGCCGCCCCGGGCCGGACGCCGGCCGGACACGGGGTGGCGGGCGATGTTGAGCAGCATCCCCATGGCGGCCAGGTTGACCATGAGCGACGAGCCGCCGAAGGACACGAACGGCAGCGGCACGCCGGTGATGGGCATGATGCTGAGCACGGCGCCGATGTTCATGAACGCCTGCACGGTGAGCCAGGCGGTGATGCCGATGGCCACGAGCATGGAGAAGCGGTCCTGGGCCTGCGCCGCCACCCAGGCGCCCACCGCGGCCAAGGTCAGGAACAGCAGCACCACCACCACCGCGCCCACCAGGCCGAACTCCTCGCCGATCACGGCGAAGATGAAGTCGGTCCAGGCGTAGGGCAGGTAGCCCCACTTCACCGTGGAGCGGCCGAGCCCGCGGCCGAACAGGCCGCCGTTGGCCATGGCCACCAGCGACTGCACGTTCTGCAGGCCCGAGCCGAGCGGATCGCCCATGGGGTTCAGGAAGCGCAGGAAGCGGGCCCGCCGGAACGGCGTGAAGGCCACGAAGGCCGACGTGATGGCCACCCCGACGGCGGTGGTGACCCCGAGCGGCGCCAGCGGCACGCCCGCGGCCAGCAGCATCACCAGCACCATGGCGGCGATGATGATCGCCGTGCCGAGGTTGGGCTGCAGCATGATCAGCCCGGTGACGCCCACCAGGTAGGCGAGCACCGGTGCCATGGTCCAGCGCCAGTCGTCGAGGTGGTCCGAGCGGCGGGCCAGCAGGTCGGCCACGAACAGCAGCAGGGCGAACTTGGCGAACTCCGAGGGCTGCACCTGCAGGGGCCCGGCCCCGAGCCAGCGGGTGGCGCCGTTGACGGTGATGCCCACGCCCGGCACCAGCACGGCCACGAGCATGGCCACCGTGGCGCCGAGCCACAGCCGCACGTGGCGGCGCCAGAAGTCGATGGAGATCGACAGCGTGGCGAACAGGGCGAACGCCCCCACCACCGACCACATCGCCTGCTTCTGCACGTAGGCCCACGGGGCGCCGCTCTCGCGCACCGAGATCACCGACGACGCCGACATCACCATGACCAGCCCGATCATGTTGAGCACCGTGACCACCGCGGCCAGGAGCCAGAACGACCCGGTGGCCGTGCCCGGGAGCACGAACCGCCGGCGCCGCGACAGCGCCCGGTGCGAGGTGTGGCCCCGGAGGGCCGGGTGGGTGACGGTGGTCATCCGTTGGCTCCCGGCAACGTGGTGAAGTCGGCGTAGAAGAGGCCGAGGGCGAGGGCGGTGGCCAGGCCGGCCACGATCCAGAACCGCACGATCACCGTGGTCTCGGGCCAGCCGTTGAGCTCGTAGTGGTGGTGGATCGGCGCCATGCGGAACACCCGCCGGCCGAAGGTGCGGAACGAGAACACCTGGATGATCACCGACAGGGTCTCCACCACGAACAGAGCGCCCACGATGGGCAGCAGCAGCGCGGTGTTGAGCGTGAGGGCCAGCCCGGCGAGGCCGGCCCCGATGGCCAGCGACCCCGTGTCGCCCATGAAGATGCGCGCCGGGTGCGCGTTCCACCACAGGAACCCGGTGCAGCCGCCGAGCATGGCCGCCGCCACCACGGCGAGGTCGAGGGCGTGCTCCACGTCGTAGATGTCGGGGTTGCGGAAGGCCCAGAAGCCGATGATGGTGAACGCCGCGAACGCGAACAGCGAGGAGCCGGCGGCCAGGCCGTCGAGCCCGTCGGTGAGGTTCACGCCGTTGGTGCAGGCCATGATCAGCAGCACCGACCACACCACCCAGCCCACCTCGCCGAAGTCGATGTTGAGCAGGTCCGAGGTCTCGAACGACGAGTAGCGGGTGAACGACAGCGTGGTGTGCTGGCCGGTGTAGCGCACGCAGAGCACGCCGAAGGCCACCGCCACGAACAGCAGGCCGAGCACCTTCATCCGCTTGTTCAGCCCGAGGTTGCGGGCGCGGGTGATCTTGATCCAGTCGTCGGCGAAGCCCACCGCGCCGGCACCCACCACGAGCAGCAGCACGAACATGCCCGACCGGGTGAACACCACCCGGCTGCGCAGGTGGGCCACGGTGTAGCCCACGACGGTGCCGGCCACGATGGCCAGCCCGCCCATGGTGGGCGTGCCCGCCTTGGTCTGGTGGCCCTCGGGGCCCTCGGCGCGGATCGGCTGGCCGATGCGGTGCGACCGCAGCCACTCGATGAGGAAGCGCGTGCCCACCAGGGCCACCGCCAGGCTCAGGCCCCCGGCCATCAGCAGGGCGATCACCGGGCCGCCTCCCCGTGGCCGGCGGCCACCAGCTCGGCCCGCAGCACCTCGCGGTCGTCGAAGGGCCGCACGTCGTCGCCAACCGTCTGGGTGGTCTCGTGGCCCTTGCCCGCCACCACGAGCACGTCGCCCGGGCGCGACCGACCCACCGCCCAGGCGATGGCGGCGCGCCGGTCGGGCTCGATGTGGACGTGGGTCGTGTCTTCCATGCCTCGGTGCACCTCGGAGATGATCGCAGCCGGATCCTCGTGGCGGGGGTTGTCGGAGGTGAGCACCACCACGTCGGCCAGGCGGGCGGCGGCCTCGCCCATGGCCGGGCGCTTGGTGGCGTCGCGATCCCCGCCGGCTCCGAAGACCACCAGGAGCCGACCCCCCTCGGCAAGCTCGCGCCCTGCGAGCAGCAGCTGCTCGAGGCCATCGGGGGTGTGGGCGAAGTCGACCACGGCGAGGAACGGCTGCCCCGCGTCGATGCGCTCGAACCGGCCCGGCACGGGCCCGGCGGCGGCCAGGCCGGCCGCCACCTGGTCGGGGTGCACGCCCAGCTCCCCCGCGGCCGTGGCCGCGGCGAGCGCGTTGGCCACGTTGAACCGGCCGGCCAGGCCCAGGTGCACCCGGGCACCGCGCCAGGTGAACGTGGAGCCGGCGGGCCCGAGCTCGAGGTCCTCCGCGTCGGCCAGCTCGTACCCGACGCTGCGCAGGCGGGCGGCGTCGCGCAGGAGCCGGCCGTGGGGGTCGTCGAGGTTCACCACGGCCACGTCGGCCAGCTCGGGCTCGAACAGCCGGGCCTTGGCGGCGAAGTAGGCGGCCATGTCCCCGTGGTGGTCGAGGTGGTCCCGGCTCAGGTTGGTGAACACGGCCGCCCGGAAGCGGGTGCCGTCCACCCGCCGCAGGTCGAGCGCGTGCGACGACACCTCCATGGCCACCGCGGCCTTGCCGGCGGTCCGCAGTTCGGCCAGCTGGGCCTGCAGCTCGGGGGCCTCGGGGGTGGTGCGGGCGCCGGTGAGCGTGCCGATCACCCCGCAGGCGGTGCCGGCGGCCTCGAGGATCGACGCCAGGAGGTGCACCGTGGTGGTCTTGCCGTTGGTGCCGGTGACGCCCACCACCGCCAGGTGCTCCGAGGGCCGCCCGGCCAGCACCGACGCCAGGGGCCCCATGGCCGCCCGCACCGAGGGCACCACCAGCTCGGGCACGCCGAGGTCCAGCGGTCGCTCGCACAGCAGGGCGGCGGCGCCGGCCGCCACCGCGGCCGCGGCGTGGTCGTGCCCGTCGTGGACCGAGCCGGGGACGCAGCAGAACACCGACCCGGCCGTGGCGCGACGCGAGTCGTGCTCGGCGCGGCCGACGTCGTCGTCGGCCGCGCCGGTCACGACGAGGTCGCGGAAGGCGGGGTGGTCGGCCAGGGCCGCCACCGCATCGACGAGCTGCACGCCCTCAGCCTTGCGTGGAGCGGCCGCTCGGGCCGGGATCCCCGTCCCCGAGCTCGCGCGCCGAGGCGCTGAGCTCGGGGACGGCCGCCGCCGACGCGTCCAGGAGCGCCGGCGGAGGGATCTGCTCGTGGCGCAGCGTCAGCGACGCCAGGTGGGCGAACACCGGGGCCGACACGTCGCCGCCGAAGATCGAGGTCTTGGCGTCCTGGATGGTCACGATGATCGACAGGTCGGCCCCGTCGACGCCGCCCACGAAGCTGGACTCGTAGTGGTAGCGACCCTCGGCGTCCTGGTAGGCGTCCTTGGGGTCTGCGTGGGGCGGGGGCTGGGGGATGCGGGCCGTGCCGGTCTTGCCGAAGGGCACGTAGCCGGGCACGGCGGCCCGCTTGCCGGTGCCGTCGGTGACGACCTTGGCGAGGATCCGGCGCAGGGCGGTGGCGGTCTCGGGCGACACGACCCGATGGCGCTTGGAGGCCGCCGCCTGCTCCTTGCCGTCGCCGCTGTCGGTGGCGGCGATCAGCCGGGGGGCCACGTACACGCCGTCGTTGGCGATCACGTTGTAGGCGCCCAGCATCTGCAGCGCGGTGACGGCGATGCCCTGGCCGATCGGCACGGCACCGATCTCGGTGGCCGACCACTGGTCGAGCGGGGTCATGAACCCGTTCACCTCGCCGGGGAAGGCCTTGGACGACGACCCCAGGCCGAACGCCCGCAGGTAGCCGTCGACCTTCTCCTTGCCGAGCATCTGGGCGATCTTGATGGTGCCGATGTTGGACGAGGTCACGAGGATGTCGGTGGGCGACCACGTGGCGGTGCCGTGCGGGTCGTGGTCGGAGAACCAGTGGTCCCCCACGAGCAGCTGGTACGGCACGGTGATGGGCGTGTCGGGGTCGACCAGGCCCTCCTCCATGGCGCCGGCCACGGTGATCATCTTGTTCACCGACCCGGGCTCGAACACCGTGCTCACCGGGCGGTTGTCGCCGGTGCCGCTCACCTTGCCGTCCTCGTCGGGGGCCACGCTCGCCATGGCGAGGACCTCGCCGGTGCTCGGCCGCATGATGATGGCCATCCCCTGCTCGGCGCCGGTGGCGGCCACCTGGTCGGCCAGCACGTCCTCGGTGGCGTACTGCAGCGACTGGTCGAGCGTGAGGTACAGGTCGGTGCCGGGCTTGGCCGGCTCGAGCTTGGCCGCCGTGTCGGCGATGGTGTTGCCCCACCGGTCCTTCTCGAAGGTGAGACGTCCGGGGGTTCCCTCCAGCTGGCGCTCGTACGCGCGCTCCACCCCCGTCCGTCCCTTCTCGCCGTCGGCGCCCACGGTGCCGTCGGCGTACGCGCTCCCCACCACGGCGCGGGCGAGCCCGTCGCTGGGGTTCTGGCGCACGTACTGGTCCTCGAAGGAGATGCCCTCGAGGTCGAGCTCCTTGACCTTGGCCGCCACCCGGTCTGACACCAGCGGCGCCAGCACCTGGTAGTGCGTGTCCTTCTGGCGCAGCTTCTCGGCCAGCTCGTCGACGTCGGCGTGCAGCACCGGCGCCAGCTTGCGGGCGGTGCCCACGGGGTGGTGCACGGCGGTGGGGTCGGCCACCACGTTGGGGCGGGCCACCGAGAGGGCGAACGCCTGGCCGGAGCGGTCGTAGATGGCCCCGCGCCCCGCCGGAAGGACCCGGTAGCCGTTGCGGCGCTCGGCGCCGTAGGCCTGGTAGCCCGAGCGACCGGTGACCTGCGTGTCGACGAGGCGGGCGGTGATGCACGTGACCAGCACCGCGGAGCCGATCACGAACCCGAGGAGGCGGTTGCGGGTGCGGCGCCGGGCCTGGG
>JAHBSN010000183.1 GCA_019639095.1 Actinomycetota bacterium | reverse complement strand
GCGGCGTGTTCGGCGAGGGCGTCGTCGACCTCGGCGAGCAGGTCGGCCTGGCGCACGAGCACGGGCACGGGGTCGCGGTCGCCGACCGACGCGAGGAGGGGGAGCACCTCGTGGCGCACCCGGTTGCGCCGGTGGGCCGGGTCGAGGTTGCTCGGGTCCTCGACGGGCTGCAGGCCGAGCGCCGCGCACAGCGCCGCGGTCTCGGCGCGACGCAGGTCGAGCAGGGGCTTGGTGGGGCCGCGCCGGATGCCGGCGAGGCCGGCCGGACCGGCTCCGCGCAGCAGGTTGAGCAGCACGGTCTCGGCGCGGTCGTCGGCGGTGTGGCCGGTGAGGGCGCCCGCCGGCAGCACGGCGAAGCGAGCGGCGCGGGCTCGGGCCTCGAGGTCGGCGCCGGGGGTCACCACCGCCCGCTCGGCCCGGAACGCGGCACCGAGCGCGTGGGCCGCCTCCGCCACCACGTGGGCCTCGTCGGCCGAGCCGTGCCGCAGGCCGTGGTCGACGTGGACCGCGGTGGCGCGGCGACCCGACGCCACGGCCAGCACCAGCAGCGACAGCGAGTCGGCGCCGCCCGAGACGGCGCAGGTCACCGCGCCGTCGGGCGGGAAGGCGCAGCGCGCCAGGAGGTCGGCGACGAGCGGGTGGGCGAGGTCGAGCGAGGCGGCCACGGCCAGGCCGGCGGGCTCAGGCGGCGACGGTGGGCCGGACCCGGGCGATCCACGCCTCGGGGTCTCGGATCTCGGCGATGGTGGGGAGGTTCGCGGGATCCACCCAGGCCACGTCGAGCAGCTCGGTCCCGCCCTCCTTCTCGATCCGCTCGATGAACTCCTCGCCCTGCTCGTACTGCTTGAGCTTGGCGTCGAGGCCGATCAGCTTCTGGAGGACCTTGGCCGCCGGGTTGCCCTGCTGGCGACGCTGGCGCAGCACCTGGCCGAACCGCTCGGCGCTGGGGATCTGGTCGGCGCCGGCACGGTCCATGGTGACGTCGCCGTGGCCCTCGAGCAGGCTCATGAGCCCGGCCACGCGATCCAGCACGAGGCGCTGCTCGGGCGAGGCGAAGACGGCCATGAGCCCGCCGTCGTCCAACGGGTTCCGCCCCGAGCGCAGGTCGGCGGCCAGGCGACCGAGCGCCTCGGCGAAGCGCTTGGGGTCGGGGTCCACCGAGCCGACGGTCTCCTGCACCAGACCGAGGAAGTGCTCCCGCATCCACGGGATGCCCGTGAACTGGGCCCGGTGGGTGACCTCGTGCAGGGCGAGCCAATGGCGGAACTCGCGGGGCGGGAAGGCGAAGCGCTTCTCGAGCCCGAGCACGTTGGGACCCACGTAGTAGACGATGTCCTGGTCGTCGGGGTCCTCGTCCTCCACCACCAGCAGGTCGTACTGGCCGAGCACCCGGCTCGACATCCAGCCGAGGATCATGCCGACCTCGGCTCCGGCCACGCGGCTCGCCACCGGCGCCAGCGGCGTGAGGGCGAGCTGCTGGTCGAGCCGGTCGGTGATGGGGCGCAGGAGGCGCTGGAACGACGCGATGTTGGCGCGCACCCAGCCCTGGCGATCGGTGACGCGGGCGCGGGCCGAGCCCGACAGGCTGCGCAGCCCGGTGGCCTCGGCCACCTGCTGCTCGGCGATGGCCGTCAGCTCCTCGAAGTCGGCCGAGAGGGACCCGTAGTGGTACGAGTCGGCGAACGGCTCGCGTCCGGCGGCGCGGACCGCGACCCGCTCGGCGAGCCCCCAGTCGACCGCGCCCACGCGGTCAGCCCTGGCCGCGCGGCGGGTACTTCGGCCGGACGACCTTGGTGAGGTAGCCCACGATCGTGAGCACGCCGAACAGCACGGCGCCGAACACGAGCGGGACGGCGATCCAGAAGTGCCAGACCTGAGCGAACAGCATGGGTCCGATCCTAGGGGTGGGCGGTACAGGCGCTGCCACTCGCGAGCGGCCGCGCGATGGTCGTGATCAGCGCTCGGCCTCGATCGCCCGGGCGATGCGCTCGCGCAGCGAATCGGGGGCCTGCTCGATGCAGCGGTGGCGGATGACCATGCGCAGCTCGGCCTCGAAGTCGAACGCCTCGAGGCAGGGCGAGCAGTCGTCGAGGTGCTGCCGGATGTGCTCGCGGTCCTCGTCGCTCAACTGGCCGTCGAGGAAGCCGTACAGCTCCTTGAGGGTCTCGTTGCAGTCGTCGGACATCGGGGTTCCTCGTCAGCGGTCGGTCGCCGGAGCGGCCGTCACGGGCTGGGGGTCGGGATCCGAGGGGCGATCGGCGAGCCCGTGCGAGACGGCATAGCCGAACAACGCCTTCTGCAGCGCCTTTCTTCCCCGGTGCAGTCGGCTCATCACGGTCCCGATGGGGATGTCGAGGATCTCGGCGATCTCCTTGTAGGAGAAGCCCTCCACGTCGGCGAGCAGCACGGCCATGCGGAACGTCTCGGGCAGGTCCTCCAGGGCCTGCTTCACCTCGGCCTCGCCGAAGGTGTCCATCAGCTCGTCCTCGGCGCTGCGGCCGAGGTTGGCGGCCTCGAGCCCGCCGAGGCGGCGGTACAGGTAGAGGTCCTCCACCTCCTCGAGCTCGGTCTCGTCGGGGCGGCGCTGCTTGGCCCGGTACGAGTTGATGTAGGTGTTGGTGAGGATGCGGTACATCCAGGCCTTGAGGTTGGTGCCCTCCTGGAAGCCGCCGAACCCGCGGTAGGCCTTGAGGTAGGTCTCCTGCACGAGGTCGTCGGCGTCGGCGGGGTTGCGCGTCATGCGCAGGGCGCCCGAGTACAGCGCGCTCATCAGCGGCATCGCCTGCTCTGCGAACGTCGCCTGGTCGGCCATCGGGCCAACCTACCGCCCCGGACCCCGGTCCACCCCGCGGCGGAACCGCCTCAGCCGCCCCCCACGTGGACCCCGTCGGGGTCGCCCGCCGCGGCCGCCGGCACCACCTCGGGCCGACCCCCGGGGGCCAGCGCCACCACCCGGCTCGGGCCCAGGCCCTGCCCCACCACGGCCGGGAGGCGGTCGTACAGCCGAGTGGCGCCCGTGGCGGGGTCGTACAGCGCGGGTGCGTCGCGGCCGTCGCCGTCCCAGTCGCCGAGCAGGAGGTGGGCGCCGGGCGCGTCGACGCGGTACGCCAGCGTGCCCGTGGCGCTCGCCGCCACCAGCGCCGTCCCGGTCCAGCGGGCGGCCTCGTCGCAGCCGTCGCCATCGAGGTCGCCGCGCACCAGCACCCCCGGCGGGGCGGGGGGCAGCGTGGGCGGGCACGGTGCCCCGGACGTGGCCGCGGCCGTGGCCACCGCAGCCTCCGCCGGTCCGGGCGCCGAACCGGGACGGGCGCCCAGCCCACCGGCACCCACCACCAGTGCAGCGAGGCTCGCGCCGGCGCCGACCGCCGCCACGATCGCTCTCGGGCGCACGCCGCCAGGCGCGGTCGGGGTGCTCGGCGGCGCCGCGCCGAACCGGAGGGTGGTCGTGTCGAGCCCCCGGTCGGGCTCGACCTCGGCCAGCAGGCGGGCCGGTCCCGGGAGCACCACCTCGTCGGCGGGCACCACGGCGCGGAGGGCGGCCACCAGCGCCACCGGGTCGGCCGGCCGCTCGGTCGGGTCGGGGGCGAGGGCCCGCTCCACCACGTCGGCCACGGCAACGGGCACCGCGGGCCAGGTGCGCAACGACCGGTGGGCACCGGCGCCGGCGGCGGCCACGGCGTGGGCCGGGTCGCCGCGGTGCGGGAGTCGGCCGGTGAGGGCCTCGTAGGCCACCACGCCGAGGGCGAACACCTCCGAGCGCGGCCCGGGAGCGCCGCCGGCCGCCACCGCCGGGTCGAGGTAGGCGGGCGTGCCCCTCACCTCGGCGGGCCGGTCGCCATCGATCGCCGAGGCCGAGCCGAGGTCCACCAGCACCGGGGTGCCGTCGGCATCGAAGCAGACGTGCTCGGGCTTGAGGTCCCCGTGCACCAGGCCGACGCGGGCGAGCGCGGCGGTGGCCGCCGCCACCGCCGAGGCGACCGCGACCAGCTCGCCGGGTAGGAGCGTGCCCCGCTCGGCGAGCAGCTGGCGCAGCGACCCGCCGGCGAGGTGCGGGAGCACCAGGGCCACGCCCGGCGGGTCGTCCACCACGTCGAGCAGGGCCACCACGCCGGGATGGCGGACGCGGGCCAGCGCCTCGGCCTCGTGGCGCAGGAGGACCGGGTCCGCATCGGTCCGACCGCGCCGTCCGCCGGCGCGCTTGAGCGCCACCGGTTCGGGCCGATCGGGTGGCCAGGCCAGCCAGACCTGCGCCGATCCCCCTCGGCCGATCACCCGATCCGGCCGATGACCACCCAGCTCGCCTCGCACCGCCGCTCACTACCCGACAGGGCCTGGAAGCAAACGGAAGCACATGGGAAACCACCGAAGCGCTCACGGATCGTGGTCCGCCCGTGACGGGTCGCGTGCTCCACGGGTACCCTCCGTCCAGAGCGTGCCCGCGGATGGCCGCTCGGGGGAGGATCGAGCTTGACCGGTGAGCCCGGCACCGACGCGGCGACCGTCCCACCCGGCGGGTGGGAGCGGGTGTTCGCCCGCTCCCCCATCGCCATGGGCATCGCCGTCGACTTCCGGTACGTGCACGCCAACAAGGCCTACTGCGAGCTCGTCGGGCGGCCGCTCGAGGACCTCGTGGGCACCGATGCCCGGGAGCTGTTCGCCGCCGGCACCGACGAGTCGATCCAGCAGGTCGCCGAGCAGGTCCGCCACGGGGCCGCCCGCATCCACCTCGATGCGCCGTTCGTGCGGCCCGACGGCGAGGTCCGCCACGTCTCGATCGACGCCTTCGTGGTGGCCGAGGACGAGGAGACCGGTCGCATCACGAGCGTGGTGCAGGCCGTCGACGTCACCGACGCCCACCGGATCCGCGAGCAGGACGCCGCGTCGGAGCGACGGTTCCGCAAGCTCCTGATCAACAGCCGCGACGTGGTGACCCTGATCGACGCCCAGGGCGAGCTCGTCTACACCACGGTCCACCAGACCGGCGCCCTCGGCTACGGCCAGGACTACTGGAACGGCGTGCACCCCGGCGACGTGGTCCACCCCGACGACCGCGAGACGGCGGCCAACGCGTGGGCGCGCGCCCTCGAGCGCCCCGGTGAGACGGTGGAGGCCGAGGTCCGCATGCTCGATGCGGCCGGCGAGTGGGTCGACGTGATCCTGAGCGGCATCAACCTGCTCGACGATGCCGACATCGCCGGCGTGCTGATGACGGCGCGCGACATCACCGACGTGCGCCAGGCCGAGCGGCTGGCCACCAGCCAGTCGGAGGTGCTCGAGCTGATCGCACGCGGGGCGCCGCTGAGCGAGATCCTCGAGCGGTGCATGGAGCTCGTCGAGGAGAACGGCGTGGGCGGGCGGTCCTCGGTGTACCTCCTGGAGGACGACTTCCTCGAGATCCGCTCGGGTCGCGCCCCGCAGCCGCTGAACGATTGGATGCGCGATCCGCCGCGCACCCCGCCGCGCTGCCTCTGCGACGTGGCGATCGCGTCCGGCGAGGCGGCGTTCATCCCCGACGTGGCCGACGCCGCCATGCACGACGGGCTGCGCACCCTGGCCGAGCAGCTCGGGATCCGGGCGGCCTGGTCGCAGCCGATCCACAGCGCCGGGTCCGGGGAGGTGGTGGGCACGCTGTCCACGCTCTACGACGTGCCGCACACGCCCACCCGGCGCGAGCTGCTCGTGGGCGAGCTGGCCTGCAGCCTGGTGTCGATCGCGCTCGAGCGCGAGGCCACCGAGGCGCGCCTCGCCCACCAGGCGCTCCACGACGCGCTCACCGGCCTGCCCAACCGCAGCCTGCTGGTGGACCGGCTCGACCACGCCCTCGAGCGTCGGCGCCGCACCGAGGCCGAGATCGCGGTCCTCTTCTGCGACCTCGATCGCTTCAAGGTCGTCAACGACAGCCTCGGCCACAGCGTGGGCGACCAGCTCCTCGTCGCCTTCGCCGATCGGCTGCTCGCCGCGGTGGATCCGGGCGACACGGTGGCGCGCTTCGGCGGCGACGAGTTCGTGGTGCTGCTCGAGGACGTGAGCGATCCGTCCCGACCCGTCGACGTCGCCGAGCGCATCCGCGCGTCGCTCGAGCAGCCCTTCGGCACCGACGCCGGCCAGGACGTGTACCTCACCGCCAGCATGGGCCTCGCGGTGGCCAGCGACCACGTGAGCGGCGACGGGTGGCTGCGCGACGCGGACGCCGCCATGTACCGGGCCAAGGAGCGCGGCCGGAACCGGCTCGAGCTGTTCGACTCGGCCATGCGGGACGCGGCGGTGATCCGACTCCAGGTGGAGAACGACCTGCGGCGGGCGGTCGACCGCGACGAGCTCACCGTGCACTACCAGCCGATCGTCGACCTGCGCAGCGGTCGGGTGGTGGGGGCCGAGGCGCTGGTGCGGTGGCTCCACCCGGTGCGGGGCCTCCTCCAGCCCGACGACTTCATCCTGGTGGCCGAGGAGACCGGCACGATCGAGTCGATCGGCTCGCACGTGCTCGACCGGGCGGTGGGCGAGCTCAGCGAGGTCGTGGGGCGCCGCGGCCTCACCGGGTTCCGCCTCGGCGTGAACCTCTCGGCTCGCCAGCTCGACCACGGCGGCCTCGACGAGCTGGTGGTCGACGTGTGCCGGCGCCACGGGTGGCCGCTCGGCGATCTCCTCCTCGAGATCACCGAGACCGTCCTCACCGATGAGCCGGTCGCACCGCTCGACGTGCTGGGCCGCATCCGGGACCTGGGGGTCGACCTGGCCATCGACGACTTCGGGACCGGCCACTCGTCGCTCACCCGCCTCGGCCGCATGCCCGTCAACCAGGTGAAGATCGACCGCAGCTTCGTGGCCGCCATCGACCGGGGGGACGAGCGGCTCGTGCGCATCGTCGACGCCGTGGTGGCGGTGGCATCGGCGCTCGACCTGCGGACCTGCGCCGAGGGGGTGGAGACGCAGGCCCAGCTCGACTACCTGCGTCGCATCCGGTGCGACCTGGCCCAGGGCTACTTCTTCGCCAAGCCGCTGCCGCTCGACGAGCTCGAGGACCTGCTCGGCTCCGACCCCCGCTGGTAGGGCCGGGGCGAAGACGCCTCGTCGCCCCGGGGCGCCGACCTAGCCTGGCCCGATGGCCGGGGCAGCACGCGTACCTCGCCGCGCTGCCGCCCCGCGGTCGGGCGCGGTGACGTGGCGCACGGCGGCCGTCGCAGGCGGCGCGCTGGCGGCCTACCTGCTGGCCGCGCTCTGGGCCGATCGGGTGAGCCTGCCGGGGTCGGTGCTCGTCTGGTTCCCCCCGGCCGGCGTGGCGGTGGCCCTCGCCTACCAGCGGCCCCGACTGGCGCTGCCGGTGGTGGTGGTGGCCGAGCTGATCTCGACGCGCCTCATCATGGAGGCGGGGTCGGCCTTCGGCGCGGTGCCGCTGCTCGTGAACGCCGTGGGCCTGGCGCTCGCCTACGAGGCGGGCGGATGGGTGCTGCGCCGCCTCGCGCTCGACCCGTCGCTGCGCAGCGCCGAGGACGTGGGCGTGGTGGCGCTCGGGATCGTGGCCGCCGCCACCGTCGCGACCGCGTCGGGGGTGGCCGTGCAGCGCTGGGTGGGCCTGGTGGCCGCCGACGAGGTGCGCTCGGCGGCTGGGCTGTTCTGGGTGGGCGACGTGGTGGGGGCGGCGTGCCTCGTGCCGGCGATGCTGGTGGTGCACACGCCGTGGTCGGCCGGGCGCTCGGTGCGCCCGAGCGACGGGCCGTGGCTGCCGGGCTGGCGGCTGGCCGCCGAGGTGGTGGCCCCCGCCGTGGTGGCGATC
>JAHBSN010000182.1 GCA_019639095.1 Actinomycetota bacterium | reverse complement strand
GCCACCGCCTACAGCGCGTTCCAGCGCTCCATGCTCATCTCGGCCACCCGCTGCACGCTCACCTACGTGGTGTTCCCGTTCCTGCTGCCGTTCCTGCACTTCCTGCGGGGCGGGGCGCCGGTGATCGGCGTGCTGATCGGCAGCGTGGCCATGGTGGCCGACGTCTTCACGATCCGCCGCTTCTTCGCCATCGACCACAAGTGGCGCTGGTACTTCGCCACCATCGTGTTCGGGATCATGTGCCTGCTCTCGGTCCTGCTGGTGCAGGACGTGCTGGCCATCGTCGACCACCTCACGGCCTGATCCCGTGGCCCCCGGCGGGCCACCGCTTCACCAGGTGACGAGGTCCCAGATCGCGTCGGCGATCCCGGCCACCTGCGGCAGCACCGCCCGCTCGAGCGTCGGCTCGTAGGGCACCGGCGTGTCGGCGGCCCCCACGCGTCGCACCGGCGCGTCGAGGTCGGCGAAGCAGTGCTCCCCCGCCCACGCCGCCACCTCGCCGCCGAAGCCGCCCGTGAGGGTGTCCTCGTGGACCACGAGCAGGCGCCCGGTGCGCTGCACGCTCCCGGCCACCAGCGCGTGGTCCCACGGGGCGATGGTGCGCAGGTCCACGACCTCCGCCTCCACGCCCTCGCGCTCGGCCAGCCCGTCGGCGGCCTCGACGCAGCGCTGCACCGTGGCGCCCCAGGTGACCACCGTGACGTCGTCGCCCGGTCGGCGCACGTCGCCCACGCCGAAGGGCAGCACCCAGTCCTCAGCCGGGAACCGGTCGGCGGCGTAGGGCTGGCGCAGCAGGTGCTTGTGCTCCAGGAAGAGCACCGGGTCCTCGCACCGGAACGCGTACCGGAGCAGGCCGACGGCGTCCCGCGCCCGGCTCGGCATGGCGATGGCGAGGCCGGGCACGTGGGCGAAGATCGACTCGCCGCACTGGCTGTGCCAGATGCTGCCGCCGGTGAGGTAGCCGCCGATCGGCACCCGCACCACCATCGGGCAGGTGAAGGCGCCGTTCGAGCGCCAGCGCACCGTGGACGCCTCGCTGCGCAGCTGGGTCATGGCCGGCCAGATGTAGTCGAAGAACTGGATCTCGGGGCACGGCCGCAGGCCCCGGATGCCCTGCCCCACCGCCCGGCCGACGATGTTGGCCTCAGACAGCGGGGTGTTGAAGCAGCGGGCCTGGCCGAAGGCGCGCTGGAGGCCCTTGGTGGTGCCGAACACGCCGCCCTTGCCCTCCACGCCGGCCAGCACCTGCTCGCGGGCGTCGGCCACGTCCTCGCCGAACACGCGGATCCGCTCGTCGGCCGCCAGCTGCTCGTGGAGGGTGCGGGAGATGGCGTCGCCCATGGGCACGCGCTCGGCGTCGTCGGGGTCGGGCGGGGGTGCCGCTGGGACCGGCACCTCGGGCAGGGCCAGCACCTGGTGGGTGACGGTGGCCGGATCGGGCCTGGCGCCGGCCAGCGCCTCCTCGGCGGCGGCGGCCACGGCGGCCCGGGCGTCGGCGCGGATCTCGGCCGCCTCCTGCTCGGTCACCACGCCGGCGCGCACGAGCTCCCGCTCGAAGCGTTCGAGCGGGTCCCGGCGCGCCTCCCCGGCCAGCTCCTCCACCGACCGGTACTTGCTCTGGGTGTCGGCGGCCGAGTGGGAGTAGGGGCGGACCACATCGGCGTGGATCAGCGCCGGGCCCACGCCGGCCCGCACGTGCTCCACGATCGAGCGGACCTGCTCGCGAAGGGCGAAGTAGTCGGTGCCGTCGAGGTGGTGCACCTCCAGGCCGCGGAAGCCGCGGACCAGCTCGTGCACCGGCGCCGGGTGCTGGTCCGACACCGGCACCGAAATGGCGAAGCCGTTGTCGGGCACCACGTAGAGCACCGGCAGGTGGAGGTTGGCCGCCGTGCTCAGGCTCTCCCAGAACTCGCCCTCGCTGCAGGCGCCCTCGCCGAGGCTCACGTAGGTGAGCTCGTCGCCGTGGGCGGTGGTGGTGCCAGGGAGCTCGCTCAGGTGCCGCCGGCGCACCAGGTAGCGGCTGGCCTCCGCGCACCCGACCGCCGGGATGCACTGGCTGCCCGTGGGGCTCGACTGGGTGACGATGTGGCGGGCCCGGTGACCCCAGTGCGACGGCATCTGACGGCCGGCGCTCGACGGGTCGTCCGCCGACCCCACCGCCTGCAGCAGCACCTCGCCGGGGGTGACGCCCAGGCCGAGCACGAGGGCCAGGTCCCGGTAGTACGGGAAGAACCAGTCGTAGCCGGGGCGGAGGTGGCGGGCGAGGGCCAGGCCGAGCGCCTCGTGCCCGGCACCGGAGATCTGGAAGAACACCCGGCTCTGCTTCTGCATGGCGATCTGGCGGTCGTCGATGGCGCGCGACGTGCAGGCCAGGCGGAAGTCGTCGATCGCCTCGGGCGCGGGCACGCCCCGGTGGGTGGCGGGGGCATCGGTCCGGGCCGGCGTGGGCACCGCGGTCATCGACCCACCTCCGCCCACCAGTCGCGCTCCTGGAGCACGTCTCGGACCCGCGCCAGGAACGACGCGGCGTAGGCGCCGTCGAAGGCCCGGTGGTCGAAGCTCAGGCTGAGGTTCCCCACGGGGTGGATGGCCACGCCCCAGCTGCGTTCGTGGGGTGGGGTGGGCGGAGCGCCCGGCGGTGGGGGTGGGTCGGTGCGGACGGCCACGGGGGCCATGCGCACGCCGTCGGTGGAGAGGATGGCCACCTGCGGCTGGTCGATGATCGGCGTGGTGACCACCGTGCCGTAGGACCCGACGTTGGTGAGGCTGAAGGTGGCGCCGGCGAGCTCGTGGCCGGCGAGGCGACGGCGACGGGCCCGGTCGGCCAGGTCGGCCACGGCGTCGGCCAGGGGGTGTAGGCGCAGGTCCTGGGCGTCGCGCACCACGGGGACCACCAGCGCCTCGTGGCCCACGTCGACCGCCACGCCCAGGTGCACCGTGGCGTGCACCACGAGGTGGTCCCCCGCGAACGACGCGTTCACGTGCGGGTGGTCGGCCAGGGCATCGACCACGGCGCGGGCGGCGAAGGGGAGGTAGCTGAGGCCGGCGGCGCGCCGCACCGGCTCCACGTTCGACCAGTCGACCTCCACCGCCACCATGGCGTGGGCCGCCGTGGCCAGGGACCGGGTCATGTGCTCCGCCGTGGCCAGCCGGGCGCGCGAGAGCGGCACGACCTCGTGGTCGGGCCCGAGCTCGACCTCGGCCGCCCCCGCCTCCGCTTCCCCAGGCGTGTGCGCTGGTGCCGCCCCAGGCGGCGCGAGCGCACGCGCCTCACCGGTCGACCGCACCCCCACCGCCTCCGCTTCCCCAGGCGTGTGCGCTGGTGCCGCCCCAGGCGGCGCGAGCGCACGCGCCTCACCGGGTGCAGCGGGTTCGACGGGGGGCCGGCGGTCGCGCTGGGCGGCGGCGGCGAGCACGTCCTGGCGGGTGATGCGGCCGTCCCGGCCCGAGCCGGCCACGTCGGCCGGGTCGAGCTCGTGCTCGGCGAGGAGCCGGCGGACCACCGGGGATCGCACCGCGCCCCACTCGGCCTCCCCGGGCGGGTCGACCGCCGGCGGAGGCGGCGGCGTCGGGCGCGGCTCGCGAGCAGCCGGTGCATCGGCCACGACCGGCGCGGCGTCCTCGGGTGGGTCGAACGGCTCGTCGGCGGTGGCCGTCACCACCGCCACCGCGGTGCCGATCGGGACGGTCTCGCCCTCGGCCACGAGCACCACCCGCAGGAAGCCGGCCACCGCCGACGGCACCTCGGTGTCGACCTTCTCGGTGGACACCTCGAACAGCGCGTCGTCGATCGCCACCGCGTCGCCCACCGCCTTGGACCAGGTGGTGATGGTGCCCTCGGTGACGGTCTCACCGAGCTGCGGCATCGAGATCACGTGCATGCGGACCGCCCCGGTAGGCCGATCCCCCCGGCGCCCTTCCTGCCCGCAAGCGGCCGCCGGTAACCGCCCGAGCGGGCGGCGACGCCTGCCTACACCGGCTTCTCCGACGCGGCGGCGGGCACGTAGCCCCGCCGGCGCTGGAAGACCTCGGCCACGCCGCGCTGGGCCAGGAGGCGCACCACGCCGAGCACCACGCCCGACGCCGCCGCCCAGGCCATGGCCTCGCCCCAGCTGGTGTCGCCCTTCACCGGGTTGCCGGGAACCTTGCCGCGCTTGGCCACCCACCCCTTGGTGAGGACGCGCTTGGCCAGGCCCGCGGCCGCCACCGCCGCCGCGCTCGCCGCCAGCGACCAGACCAGATCGTCGTCGTCCACCAGGACCCCTCCTCGGGTGTGCCGCCCGACGGTCGCCGGGCGGGTTCGTCTCGATTGCCTACCTGATCGGCGCGAACTCCACGCGCCAAACCGACCGGAACGGTCGTGGGGCGCACCACATTCGCAGGGGTGGGGGTGGGGTGGGGGTCAGGGCTTGCGGAAGGGGGAGGTGATCTCGGCGATCTCGGCGAGGACCTCGGGGGTGAGCTGCTCGAGGGCATCGAGCGCCTTGAGGTTCTCGTGGACCTGCTCCACCGAGCTGGCGCCGGTGATCACCGACGACACGTGCGGGTTGGCGGCGCACCAGGCGATGGCCAGCTGCCCGACGGTGACGCCGAGGCGTTCGGCCACCGCCGAGAGCTCCTTCACCTGCTCGTTCTTCTTGGGATCGGTCACGTAGTCGCGCAGCCACTCGTAGCCGGGGATCGCAGCCCGGCTGCCCTCGGGCACGCCGTCGGCGTACTTGCCGGTGAGCAGGCCCGACGCGAGCGGGCTCCACGTGGTGAGCCCGAGGCCGTGGTCGTCGTAGAGGCGGGCGTACTCGCGCTCGACCTTCTTGCGCTCGAACAGGTTGTACTGCGGCTGCTCCATCACCGGCTTGTGCAGGTGGTGGCGCTCGGCGATCTCGTACGCGGCGCGGATCTCGTCGGCCGACCACTCCGAGGTGCCCCAGTAGTGGGCCTTGCCGGCCGAGACGATGTCGGACATGGCCCACACCGTCTCCTCGATGGGGGTCTCGGGGTCGGGCCGGTGGCAGTAGAGCAGGTCGACGAAGTCCAGCCCGAGGCGCTCGAGCGATCCGTCGATGGCCTGCATGAGGTACTTGCGGTTCAAGGTGTTGGTCATGTTGACCGTGTCCTTGTGGATGCCCCAGTAGATCTTCGTGGAGATCACGTAGGACCACCGCTCCCAGCCGAGCTCGGCGATGGCGTCGCCCATGATCTGCTCGGACTGGCCGCCGGCGTAGGCCTCGGCGTTGTCGAAGAAGTTCACCCCGGCATCCCTGGCCGCGGTGAGGCACTCCTTGGCGAGCGACGTGTCGATCTGCTCCCCGAAGGTGACCCAGGAGCCGAACGACAGCACGCTCACCTTCAGGCCCGATCGTCCCAGTCGGCGGTAGGTCATCTCGGTCACGGCGGGTCCTCCGGGGTCGGCGTCTGGCAGCGGGGCCGAGCCTACGGTCGGTAGCGTTCGTTCGTGCCTCCCGCCGAACGCACCGCGTCCGTCGGGCGGCCTCGCGTTCGCACCACGGTGCCCCTGCCGCTGCCCGCCGGCCCCGAGACGCTGCCCGAGCGCCTCGGCGGGCCCGAGGGCAAGCGGCTGGTGCGCCGCATCCGCCGGCAGCTGTTCGCCGCGCTCGCCGCCGCCAACCTCCTCGGCGCCGCCATCGTCATCGCGTGCATCACCTGGGTGCTGCCCGGCACCCCCGACGCCGAGTTCACCCGCGAGCTCGCCGTGGCCAACGTCCTGCTCGGCGGAGCGTTCCTGCTGGCGGTGATCCCGCTCGGCGTGCTCTGGGGTGAGGCATGGCTGCGCTCGGGCCGACGCTGGCTCCAGGAGGGCCGCCCGCCCTCCGAGCGCGAGGTCACCGCCGTGCTGCGGTCGCCGGGCCGGCTGTTCCTGGTGCACGCCACCACCTGGTTCGCCGCCGCGGTGGCGTTCTCGCTCGCCAACGCGCTGGTCGACGTGGAGCTGCTGCCCCGGGTGGCGTTCACCGTGGTGCTCGGTGGGCTCACGGTGTCGGGCTTCGCCTACCTGCTGGCCGAGCGCATCCTGCGGCCGCTCGCCTCGGCCGCCCTCTCCATGCACACGGTGGCCACGCCCAAGCTGCCCGGGGTGGTGGCCCGCACCCTGCTCGGCTGGATGCTCGGCAACGCCGTGCCGTTCATCGGGCTGGCCATCACCGCCATCTTCGCCCTGGCCCAGCGAGACGCAACCGCCACCGAGCTCGCCGTCACCATGCTCGTGCTGTCCTGCACCGGCCTGCTGGTGGGCTGGTGGATCACCGTGCTCGGGGCCCGAGCCGTGGCCGACCCCGTGTCGTCGCTGCGCCACGGCATCGCCCAGCTCGGGGAGGGCGACCTCGAGACCCGCGTCGAGGTCTACGACGGCAGCGTGCTCGGCCTGCTGCAGGCCGGGTTCAACGACATGGCCGCCGGGCTCGAGGAGCGCGAGCACCTGCGCGACCTCTACGGGCGCCAGGTGGGCGACGAGGTGGCCGAGGACGCCCTCAACCGGGGCGTGGCCCTCGGCGGGGAGGAGTGCGAGGTGGCGGTGCTGTTCGCCGACGTGGTGGGCTCCACCGCCATCGCCGCCACCCGTCCACCCGACGAGGTGGTGGCCCTGCTGAACCGGTTCTTCGCCGTGGTGGTGGACGAGGTCCACCAGCGCGGCGGGTGGATCAACAAGTTCCAGGGCGACGCCGCCCTGGCGGTCTTCGGTGCCCCGGCCACGGGCGACGACGCCGCGGCGCGAGCCCTGGCCACCGCCCGCGCCATCGACCGGCGCCTCCCCCACGACGTGCCCGAGCTCGTGGCCGGCATCGGCGTGGCGTTCGGCACCGCGGTGGCCGGCCAGCTCGGCCACGAGAACCGCTTCGAGTTCACCGTGATCGGCGACCCGGTCAACGAGGCGTCGCGCCTCACCGAGCTGGCCAAGGGCTACCGCCCGAAGGTGCTCGCGTCGTCCACCGCGGTGCGCGCCGCCGGACCCTTCGAGGGCTCGCTGTGGCGGTCGGCCGGGAGCGCCGAGCTGCGCGGCCGCCCCCACGCCACCCAGCTGTTCCAGCCGGCCTGACCGACTAGGGTCCTCCGTCCAGGTGCGCGAGGCGGTGGGTTCTCGGCGCAGATCGGTGGAGGTCGTCATGTCGTGGAAGCGCACTTGGGTCGTGGTCTGCGCGCTGGTCGGGGTGCTGGTGGCCTGCGCTCCGCGCTTTGAGACCGGCGCCACGCTGAGCGCGCCCACCTCGAGTGCGCTCAACGTCATCTCGTGGCCGGCCGCCCTGGAGCTGGACGAGGGCCAGTCCGTGGCCGAGTACCGAATCGACGTCGACGGCGTCGAGGTTGCCCGGGTTGGCGCCGACCAGAGGAGTTGCGTCCTAAAGGGCGTCAACATGGGCAATGGCTACCGGGTCACGGTCACCGCCTACGACACGGCGGGTGAGTGGAGCGGATCCAACCAGGAGTCCGGCAGCTTGTCCGCCTGGATTTACCCGCTTGGTGCCAGTGGAACGCAGAAGGGCTGCGTCGCTCCGATCGACTCGGACGGCGATCGACTGCCGGACGCATTCGAGACGGGAACCGGCGTGTACGCGAACATCGCGAACACGGGGACGAGCGCCACCAATCCTGACACCGATGCCGATGGCATCTCGGACGGGGACGAGGTGCTGGGCACGCCGGCGGGACTCGACCTTCCGGCGATGGGCCTGCGCCCGACCAAGAAGGACATCCTGTTCGAATTCGACTGGTTCGTAGACAACGTGGATCCCGGCGACTGCGGGTCGCACAGCCACCGTCCCA
>JAHBSN010000181.1 GCA_019639095.1 Actinomycetota bacterium | reverse complement strand
GATCACCGAGGGACGGGGGCGAGACGTGGCGGTCACGAGGCCACCGGTCCGTGCGAGCCGTCGGAGCGGCGGTTCCAGACCGCGCCTTCCTCGTGCTCGCGCATCTCGAGGTCGTAGCCGAGCTTGAGCTTCACGCCGATGCCGGCGAAGCCCAGCAGGCTGAGCACGATCACGAACAGCGGGGCGGTGCCGGCCAGTCGGTCGATCCCCCACCCCATGCCGGTCATCACCAGCACGGTGAGGGCCAGCTCGAGGCCGCGACCCATGGCGTTGCCGTAGCCCGCCCCGGTGTCCCGGGCGTAGCGGGAGCGGTCGAAGGGGTTCACGGTGGTGCCGGCGGCACCGGCCACCACGGCCCGCACGACCTTCGCCTCCACGTCCGCGCCGTCGGCGACGGAGCCCGCTCGGGCGTCGTCGGCGGGGCCGGAGTGGGCGTCGTTGCCCGGAGCGAGGTGATCGGGGTCAGGCATGGCGAGGTGCGGGTTCCGAAGCGGTGCGGCAGTCTTGCAGACCGGCCTGTGAAGTGCTTGTGAACGCAGTCGCAATCTAGTGACGGGGTTCGAGAACCGGCAAGTTCACGGCGCGTCGGGGGCCGCATCCTCCCGCGCCACCCGGCGCAGGCCCGGGTAGAAGAACGTGAGCAGCACCAGGATCAGCGCCAGCACGCCGATGGGCACGAGCCCGTTGCCTTTGCTCGTGTACACGGGGTAGAGCACGAACAGCGACAGCAGGCCGGTCCAGAGCCACAGGATCGCCACCGCCCGGCGGTGGCCGTGGCCGAGGCGCATGAGCCGGTGGTGGAGGTGGTCCTTGTCGGCCTCGGACATCGATGCCCGCTTGCGGGCCCGCCGGAAGATCGCGAAGAGCGTGTCGAGGATCGGGACGCCCATGACGAAGAACGGGATGAACAGCGGGGCGAAGAAGAAGAAGACCTGCCCCGACACCTCCACGCTCGTCTGGCCGCCCACGAGCATGGTGGACGCCGCCATCAGCCCGCCGAGCATGAGCGCGCCGCCGTCGCCCATGAAGATGCGCGCCGGGTTGAAGTTGTGGGGCAGGAACCCGAGGCAGATGCCGGCCACGATGATGGCGATGAGCGGGCTCGGGTTGTCGGGCGACAGCACCGCCACATCGGCGGTGGCCAGCTTGTGGCCGTAGAGGAAGAACGATCCGGCGGCGATGGCCACGATGCCCGCGGCCAGGCCGTCGAGGCCGTCGATGAGGTTGACGGCGTTGGCCATGCCCACCACCCACAGCACCGTGGCGAGCGGGGCGAGGTCGGGGCCGAGGACGATGAGGCCGTCCACGAACGGGATGCGGAAGTAGAGCAGCGTCACGCCAAGCAGGTACATGACCGATCCGCCGAAGACGATGCCGGCGGTCTTGGCCGGGGCCGAGACGTCGCGCACGTCGTCGAGCGTGCCCACGGCGCACAGGATGATGGCCCCCAGGGCCACGCCGAGCGGCCCCGAGGTGCCCTCGAACATGGCGGGGAACGCGCCCGAGCCCCAGGCCACGCCCATGGCCACGAGGAAGCCCACGAGCATGGCCAGCCCGCCGAGGTAGGGGATGGGCGTGGTGTGCACCGCCCGCTCGGTGGGCTGCGCCACCACCCCCAGGCGCGTGGCCGCCCGCCGGAACAGCGGGGTGACGACGAACGTGGTGGCGAGGGCGACGCCGAACACCACCACGTACGCGGAGGTGGTGGGCATCAGCGGCCCGGTGCGGGGGTGGCGGACTGGGCGACGATCACCCCATCATCGCGGGTGGGCCGCTCAGTCCGGGTACGGGGCGAACTTGGCGCAGAGGTCCGACAGGGCGCTGCGGGTCTCGGCGATCACGTCCTCGTCCTCGCGGTGGGTGAGGACGCGATGGATCTGGAACGCGATCTCGCGCATCTCCCGTGCGCCCATCCCCTGGGTGGTCACGGCGGGGGCGCCGATGCGGAGGCCCGAGGTGATGTAGGGGGGCCGGGGATCGTCGGGCACCGTGTTCTCGTTCAGGCTGATGCCAGCGCGGTCGAGCACCAGGCGGGCCTTCTTGCCCGACAGGTCCTCGTCGAAGCTGCGCAGGTCCACCAGCAGGAGGTGGTTGTCGGTGCCGCCCGACACGAGCCGGAAGCCGTGGCCGGCGAGCGACTCGGCGAGCACGGCGGCGTTGGCCACCACCTCCTTGGCGTAGTCGGCGAACTCGGGTTGGGCCGCCTCGCGGAACGCCACGGCCTTGGCGGCGATGACGTGGTCGAGCGGTCCGCCCTGGGAGCCGGGGAACACGGCCTTGTCGATCGCCGCAGCGTGCTCGGCCTTGGTGAGGATGCACCCGCCACGGGGGCCGCGCAGGGTCTTGTGCGTGGTGAACGTGACGATGTCGGCGTAGGGCACCGGGTTCGGGTGCACCCCGCCGGCGATGAGCCCGGCGATGTGGGCGGCATCGAACATGAACAGGGCGCCGACCTCGTCGGCGATCTCGCGGAACGGCGCCGGGTCGATGATCCGGGGGTAGGCGGTGGCGCCGGCCACGATCAGCTTGGGGCGGTGCTCCCGGGCGAGGTCGCGGACCTGGTCGAAGTCGATCCGCTCGTCGCTGGGGGTCACGCCGTAGGAGACGAAGTGGTAGAGGATGCCGCTGGCGTTGACCGGGGAGCCGTGGGTCAGGTGGCCGCCCTGGTCGAGGCGGAGGCCGAGCACGGTGTCGCCCGGCTCGAGCAGCCCGAGGTACACGGCCATGTTGGCGTTGGCGCCCGAGTGGGGCTGGACGTTGGCGTGCTCGGCGCCGAAGAGGGCCTTCACCCGGTCTCGGGCCAGGTCCTCGGCGCGGTCGATCACCTCGTTGCCGCCGTAGTAGCGCTTGCCGGGGTAGCCCTCGCTGTACTTGTTGGTGAGGACCGACCCGGTGGCCTCCATGACCGCCGGCGAGGTGAAGTTCTCCGAGGCGATGAGCTGGACCGTGTGGTTCTGGCGATCGCGCTCGGCGTCGATGATCTCGAACAGCTCGGTGTCGCGCGTGCTGGGCCAGGTCATCGGGGAGCTCCTTGTTCGGTGTGCGGGCGGGTGCTCCGAGCGGTGATCCCGGGCACGAGGCTGTCGAGGTAGGCGTCGAGGGCGGCACCGTCGCCGGCCAGCTCGCCGATGCGCCCGAGCTGGTCGACGCGCCGCTGGTGGCGGCCGCCCTGGTAGGCGGTCTGGAGGAAGCAGACGACGATCTCGTCGGCCAGCGCCGGGGCCACGATGCGCCCGCCGAGCGACAAGACGTTGGCGTCGTTGTGCTCCCGGGCCATGCGGGCGGTGTAGAGGTCGTTGCACAGGGCGGCGCGCACGCCCGCCACCTTGTTGGCGGCGATCTGCTCGCCCTGGCCGGAGCCACCGAGCACGATGCCGCGCTCGGCGTCGCCGCGGACCACGGCGCGACCGACCGCGGCGCAGTACGCCGGGTAGTCCACCGACTCGGTGCCGTCGGTGCCGAGGTCGAGCACGGTGTGGTCGAGGCTGCGGAGCACGGCCACGAGGTGGCCCTTGAGGTCGTAGCCGGCGTGGTCGGCGCCGATGGCGATCCGCATCAGCGGCCTCCTGGGGTGGACGGGGCGAGGGGGCCGGCGGCCGGGTCGGCGTGGGCCGGGAGCGGCCAGGCCAGCTCGACCACCTGCGCGAGCAGGTCGTCGATCTGGTCGGCGATGCGCCGGAAGGTGCGGGCGGACTGGCCCATCGGGTCGGGGACCTCGGAGCGGACGTCCTCGATGAGGTAGTCGGTGGGGCGGCGCATCTGGCCGACCCGCTCGACCCAGTCGATCAGGGGCTCGTCGCCGCGCGGGCCGAAGGGCTCTGCCAGGTCGACGAACTCGGGCAGGGTGAAGGTGCGGGGGAAGAGGCCCTGGGCCAGGACCGACACCTCGCGCACGTGGAGCCGCTCCATCACGAGGATGAGCGAGGCGCCCTCGAAGGCTTCGGCGGTCATCACCCGGCTGCGGAAGCGGCTGAGGTCGAGGCCGCGCTTGGCCATGGTCCGCACCGCCGCCGGTTCGGCGGGGCGGTCGTCGAAGAGCAGGCCCACCGAGCCCACGGTGACGTCGGGGGCACGGGTGGCCAGCCGGGACCGCATCATGGCCTCGGCCATGGGGGATCGGCAGATGTTGCCGGTGCAGGCGAAGACGACGTCGATGGCGCAGAGACTAGGGCGCGCGCTGCGGGCGGGGATCCGGACATGTGGGGGCGGGCGGCGGCGGGCTCAGCCGGTGCCGCGATCGGCGGCCTCGCCGTCGATCGCCACCGCCACGGCGCCCACCACGATGCCCAGGGTCGAGGCGATGTCGGCGGCCTCGGTGTCGACCCAGTTCACGGCGCGCAGGATGATCAGGACGATCCCGGCGCCGATGATCAGGAAGCCGATGCGGGTCGTCACGGGCCCCAGCATGGTCGGGTCCCGCCGACCCCGCCAACCCACCCCGACCCCCACGGCCGCGCCTGTGGTGTTTGGCGCAGATTCTGCGCAGAATCTGCGCCAAACAGCGCCGATGCGGCATCGGGGCTGGTCAGGGGTGGTTTCTGCGCGATCGGCCGGGAGTCACGAATCGGACAGGAGGTCTGACTCGGACAGGGCCCCCACGCGCAGCACCTGCCACGGCTGCTCGGTGGCATCCACCACCGTGGATGCCACCGCACCCGCCGGACCGCCGTCGACCACCAGGTCGGGCGCCACCGCCAGCCCGGCCGCCGCCTCCCGAGCCGTGGACGGAGTGGCCTCGCCGGTCCGGTTGGCGCTCGTGGTGGCGATCGGCCCCACCCGGGCGGCCAGCGCCCGGACGAACGCGTGGTCGGGGCACCGCACGCCGATCGTGGCCGGATCGCCACCGAGGTCGAGCCCGAGCGCCTCGGGCGAGCGGCGCAGCACCAGCGTGAGCGGCCCGGGCCAGTGGCGGTCCATCGCCTCGCGGGCCACCGCCGGGGGCGAGGCCAGCAGCGGCAGCGCCTGGTCGACGTCGGCCACCAGCACCGCCAGCGGGTGGTCGGCCCCCCGCTCCTTGGCCGCGAACAGCCGTCCCGCCGCGCCCGGCACCGACGCCAGGGCGGCCACGCCGTACACGGTGTCGGTGGGCAGCACGACCGACCCACCCGCCTCGAGCACCTCGGCCGCCCGCGCCACCGCCTCGGCGAGCCCATCGACCCAGCGCGGCCCGACCTCGGGCAGCACCACCACCTCGGGAACGCGCTCGGCCACCACGGCGGGGAAGGGTACCGGCGTCGGGGATCAGCCCGGGCCGACCGCCACCAGGGTGCGGTCGAGCCCGGCGTGGTCGGCGAGCACGCGCACCCCCGTCAACCCGGCCGCCTCGGCGAGGGCCGCCACCGCCGCCCCCTGGTCCGCCCCGATCTCGGCCACGAACGCACCGCCGGGCGCCAGCCACGAGCGCACCTCGGCCAGCACCGCCCGGTAGGCCTCGAGCCCCGAGGGCCCGGGCACCAGGGCCGACACCGGCTCCCAGTCGGCCACCGACGCGGGCAGCTCCTCCGATGCGGCCACGTACGGCGGGTTGGTGACCACGAGGTCGACGTGGCCCCGGAGCTCCGCGGGCACCCCCTCGAACCAGCTGCCCTCCGCCAGGCGCACCCGGGTGCCGGCCATGCCCAGTCCGGCCAGGTTGGCTCGGGCCACCGCCAGCGCGTCGGCCGAACGATCCACGGCCCACACGTCGGTGCCCGGCCGCTCCGTGGCCACGGCCAGCGCGATCGCCCCGGACCCGGTGCCGAGGTCGACCGCCACCGGGCGGTGCCCGGCCGGGCGCCCCACGAGCACGCGATCGAGCTCGCCCAGGGCGACCTCCACCACCTGCTCGGTCTCGGGCCTCGGGATCAGGACCCGTCGATCGCACAGCAGGTCGAGGTGCCGGAACGACCAGTGGCCCAGCACGTACTGGATCGGCTCTCCCGCCACCCGCCGGGCCACCAGCGCGTCGAGCCGGGCCACCCCACGCGCCGTGGCCGGCTCGTCGAGGCCGAGCACCAGCTCGGCGCCGTCGAGGCCGGTGACCTCCTCCACGATCCACCGCCCCTCGGCATCGGCGGCGGCCACGCCCGCCGCGGCCAGCTGCCCCACCGCCTCGGCGAGGAGCTCGCCCCACCGGACCGTGCCCGGCGCGAGGGCGCCGTCGTCGTCGCTCACCCGGCCTCGGTGAGGCGACGGGTCTGCTCGTCCTGCACCAGCGCGTCGCTCACGTCGTCGAGCTCGCCGGCCAGCACCTTGTCGAGCTTGTAGATCGTGAGCCCGATGCGGTGGTCCGACACCCGGTTCTCCTTGAAGTTGTAGGTGCGCACCTTCTCGGACCGACCGCCGCCACCCACCTGGTCCCGGCGGGCCTCGGACAGCTCGGCGGACTGGCGGTCCTGCTCGAGCTTGAGCAGCCGAGACCGGAGCACCTGCATGGCCTTGGCCCGGTTCTGGATCTGCGACTTCTGGTCCTGCATCGACACGGTGACGCCGGTGGGCTTGTGGGTGATGCGCACCGCCGAGTCGGTGGTGTTCACCGACTGGCCACCCGGCCCCGACGAGCGGTACACGTCGATCTGGAGGTCGTTCGGGTCGATGTCGACCTCGACGTCGTCGGCCTCAGGCAGCACGGTGACCGTGGCCGACGACGTGTGGATGCGCCCCTGCGACTCGGTGACGGGCACCCGCTGCACCCGGTGGGGGCCGCCCTCGTGCTTGAGGCGGGTCCACGCCCCCTCGCCCGACACCGAGAAGGTGACCTCGTTGAAGCCGCCCATCTCGGAGACGTCGGTGTTGAGCACCTCGAGCTTCCAGCCCTGGCGCTGGGCGTACCCCTGGTACATGCCGAACAGGTCCCGGGCGAAGAGGTTGGCCTCCTCCCCTCCCTCGGCGCCCCGGATCTCCACGATCACGTTGCGGCCGTCGTTGGGGTCCTTGGGCAACAGGAGCAGCTCCAGCTCACCGGTGAGGCGGGCCACGTCGGCGTCGGCCTCGGTGATCTCCTGGCGGATCAGCTCGCGCTCCTCGCCGGCGAGCTCGCCCAACATCTCCCGAGCGGTGGCCGCGTCGTCGGCACGCTGGCGCAGCTCGTGCGAGCGCGTCACGATCGCCTCGAGCTCCTTGTGGCGCCGGGCCAGCTCGCGGTAGCGGGCCTGGTCGGCGAACACGTCGGGGTCGGCGAGGCGCCGCTCCACGTCGGCGAACTCGGACTCCAGCGACGACAGCTTGTCGAGCATCAGCCCAGACCCCCCGGGCTGCGCCAGTCGCCCGCCACGGCGTGGACCTCGGCGGGATGCACGAGCCGCGAGGCGAGCTCGGTGGTGACGGGCACGGCGTCGCGCGCCGGCACCGCCAGCACGAGCCGGGCGTCGGGCGCGTGGGTGAGGCGGTCGTCGGCGGCCGACGGGACGAGGTCGAGGTACACGCCGGTGGAGCACACCACCACGACCGACCGCCCCTCGAGGTCGACGCCCACGGCCGTGGCCACCCCCTCCTCGCCCAGGGTGCGCCGGGGCAGCGCCGAGCCCACCGGCCGCAGCGCGAGCGCCCCGACCACGCCGGGGTCCGACACCAGCGCGGCGCGGAGCCATCGCTCGGGCACGAGGTGGTTGAGCGGGTGGCGACGAGCGTCGACCTGGCGGGACCGGGCCACGATGTCGACGGCACGGGCCACCGAGTCGGTCTCGCCCAGCTCGGCGAACATCATCGCCCCGACCTCGCGGTCGAAGCGACCCACGCCGGCCTCCACGTGGGCCGAGCCGTCGCCGTCGACCACCACGCGAGCCACCTCGAGTCCGAGGTACTCGCCGAGGAGGTTGCCGCCCTCCACCACCGGCTCCAGGCCGGCGGCCTCGAGCACCGGCCGGTACAGCTCGGCCTCGGGCGCCGGCGGGAGGTCGACGGCCGGC
>JAHBSN010000180.1 GCA_019639095.1 Actinomycetota bacterium | reverse complement strand
GTGGTCACCAGCCCGGCGGTGCCGTCCACCATCACCGTGAACGGCGTGGCCGCCAACGCGTGGGGCATGTGGACCTCGAAGGAGCCCGGGTCCTACGACGAGGGCTTCGGCGACGTCCCGGGCTACACCACCCCGCCGTGCCAGAACGGCCAGACGGTCACCGCCGGCAACACCACCACGGTCACGGGCACCTACACGGCCATCCCCTGATGGCGCCCGACCACGCCGACCTCGGCGTCCGCCTGGTGGGGGAGGAGCTGCTCGTCCCCTGCCTCGACGGCGCCGAGCGGCCCTACCTCTCGCTCGATGCGGGCGCCTCCACGGGTGCGCTTCCGGCGGTGGCCGAGCGCGTCCAGGCGTTCCTGCCCTGGTACTCGAGCGTGCACCGGGGCGCCGGCTGGAAGTCCCAGTTCGCCACGGCCGAGTACGAGCACGCCCGCGAGGCGGCGCTGGCCTTCGCCGGCCGGCCGGGCGGCGGCGAACGCGACGACGTGGCCATCATCTGCCGGAACACCACCGAGGCGGTGAACCACCTCGCGTACCGCCTCCGGTTCGAGCCGGGCGACGTGGTGGTCACCACGGTGGTGGAGCACCACGCCAACCTCCTGCCGTGGGGGCGGGTGGCCTCCCGGCGGTACGTGGAGTGCACCCCCGGCGGCACGTTCACGGTGGCCGACGTGGTGGCCGCCCTCGACGCCGAGCCCCGCCCTCGGCTGCTGGCGGTGACCGGGGCGTCCAACGTCACCGGGTGGGTCCCGCCGATCGACGCGATCATCGACGCCGCCCACGACCGGGGCGTGCCCGTGTTCGTCGACGCCGCCCAGCTCGCGCCCCACCGGCCGATGCCGGTCACGGCGGACTTCGTGGCGTGGAGCGGCCACAAGATGTACGCCCCCTTCGGCGCCGGCGTGCTGGTCGGCCCTCGGACGGCCTTCGCCGACGGCGATCCGTTCCTGGCCGGGGGTGGCGCGGTCGACCTGGTCGACCTGGACGAGGTGGTGTGGACCGACCCGCCCGAGCGGGAGGAGGCCGGGTCCCCCAACGTGATCGGCGCGGTGGCGCTGCGCTCCGCCATCGACGAGATGACCGCCATCGGGTGGGATCGCATCGTGGCGCACGACCGGGCGCTGGCCGCGCGCCTGCGCGACGGGCTGGCCGCGCTGCCGGGGGTGCGCCTCCTGGGCTCGGGGTTCGACGACGTGCTGCCGGTGGGCACCTTCGTGGTGGACGACGTGCCCCACGCCCTGGTCGCCGCCCGGTTGAGCGCCGAGCACGGCATCGGGGTGCGCCACGGGTGCTTCTGCGCCCACCCGTACCTGCTGCGCCTGCTCGGGCTCACCGACGCCGAGACGGCGCGGTACCGCGAGGCGGTGCTCCGGGGCGACCGACGCCAGATCCCCGGTGCGGTGCGGGCCAGCGCCGGCCTGTCCACGACCGCCGAGGAAGTCGACCGGCTCCTCGATGCCGTGGGGCAGATCGCCTCGGGGGAGCCGGCGCCGGTGGCCTACGACCAGGACGAGCACACCGGCGACTTCTGGCCCCGCGCCGCCAGCGGTCCGTGGTCCAGCGCCGACCGCAGCCTCGGCGCCAGCTGCGCCCGGGGCTGACGCCGAGCTCGGGCCGGTCGCCCGAATTCCCGTCGATTCGGCTCGCCAGGCGGACCATATCGACAGGAATCGCCGGATGGGCGTGGTGGCCTACGGGTTGGCGGCGGCGCGGTACGCGTAGAGCTTGCCGGTGATGGTGGGCACCAGGATCGTGCCGTCCTGGCCGACGGTGGTGCCCACGGTGAGCAGCGAGATGCCGGGGATGGCGGCGCGGTCGAGCTCGGCCCCGGTGCGGGTGTCGAGCACCACGAGGTCGTTGGTGTACTGGCCGCTGGACACGGTGGCGTAGGAACGGAAGCCGGCGGTCTGGGTGGGGATGCCGCGGTTGAGCAGGTCCGGCCGGGACCAGGCCAGCTCGGCGTGGTCGCCCCGATCGGCCACCGCGAGGGTGGGGGCGCTGGCGCCGCCCGCCGGCATGATCAGCCCCTCCGGCGAGGTCGACGGGCTGCCGGGCGGGGCGTAGCCGATGGCGAAGGTCCAGATCTCGTGGCCGGTGGCGGCGTCGAGGGCGTGGAGCGAATCGACGTTGTCGTTCACGTAGACGCGGGTGCCGTCGGCGGAGATGTCGGGGCTGGACCCGCTTCCGCCGGGGAGGGCGTCGTAGCTCCAGACCGGGGTGATCGTCGGCACCGGATCCTCGGTGATCCGCAGCGCCCGCAGGCCGGCCTGGGCGGCGCCCGGTGCCCAGAACGTCGTGTAGAGCATGCCCGTGCCGGTGTCGATCGACGGGGTGTTGGCCACCGGGCAGTCGGCGGTGCCGCGGGCGCAGGCGTTCACCTTCGAGGCGTCGAAGACGGCACCGGGGACCAGCTCGTAGGGGGCCACCACCGGCGTCCCGTCCTCGCGTCGCAGCACGTAGACCACCCCGATGTTGGTGATGAACACCACCCGGCCGTTGGGGGTGAGCTGGGCCGAGAGCGGCACGCCGCGGATCGGCGTCTCCCAGAGGAGGTGGCCGTCGCGGTCGAAGGCGTGCATGGCCTGCTCGTCGGCGATGAACAGGTGACCGTCGACGTCGATGACCGGTGACGACAGCGAGGCCAGCGACGTGAGCTCGTTCGAGCACCACACCTCGGTCCCGGTGGCCACGTCGAGCGCGTGCAGGGGGCACGTGGCGGTGCCGGTGGTGACGTAGAGGCGGTTGCCGGCGTCGACGGTCGGCCCCAGGTTGATGCGGCCGCCGAAGCTGTGCTGCCACGCCAGCTCCACGGTCTCGGGCCCGGCCACGGGGGAGTAGTCGCTGTTGGAGCCGTCGGCGTGCACCGACGACCAACCGGGGCCGAACAGGTCGCACCCGGCGAGCAGCGCCACCGCCGCCACCAGCAGGGCGCCGCGCGCCACGCCCCGCACCCGTCGATCGGCGTGGCCGCCCGTCCTGCCCATGGTCGCCTCCAGAGTTATTGCACCAATGGTGCAAGAAGTCTGTCGGGTCGGGCCGCCGCGGTCAAGGGCCGTAGCGTGGGCCCGTGGCCAGCAGCCAGACCGACGGTCGCCTCGCCCGCACCGAGCGGACCCGCACCGCCATCCTCGACGCCCTCCTCGAGCTGCTGGAGGAGGGCGTGGCCAACCCCAGCTCGATCCAGATCGCCGAGCGGGCCGGGATCTCGAAGCGGTCCCTGTTCGTGCACTACTCGAGCCTCGAGGACCTCCACCAGGACCTGGCCGAGCGAGCCACCGCCACGGTGGTGGGCCTGGTCTGGGTGGTCGACCCCGCCCTCCCGCTGGCCGAGCGGGTCGACGCCATCAGCGAGCAGCGGGCGCGCGTCCACGAGGCGATCGGTCCGCTGCGCCGGGCCGGGCAGCGACGGGCGGCCACCTCCGAGGCGGCGGCCACCGCGCAGCGGTTCGGTCGCGACGCCTCCCGCGACCAGCTCCGCCGGGTGTTCGCCGCCGAGCTGGACCGGCTCGAACCGACCGAGCGGGACCACCGCACGGCCGCCCTCGAGGCCCTCACCGCCGGCGAGGCCTGGGACCTCTGGCGGGAGTCGGGCCGCACGGTCGAGGCGTGCCGCGAGGTGCTGCGCCACGGGTTGCTCACCCTGCTCGGTGGGGCCGCCTGAGCACTTGGGCAATCTCGCCGGCGGTCAGTCGGGCAGCTCGAACTTGAGGAGCTGGGGTGGGTCGGCCATGCCCACCGGCACGTACAGCTCGCGGTCGGTGATGGCCGGCCAGCCGTTGATGCCGCCGTCGGCCTGGTAGCTCCACACGGTCTTCCCGGTGGCGCGGTCGAGGGCGAGGACCTCGCCGCCGAACGTCGACGTGAACACAAGGTCGCCCGACACGGTGGCGCCGCCCAGGGCGTCGCCGGGGAGCTCTGCCGACCAGTCCACCTCGCCGGTGGCGGCGTCGATCGCCACCAGCTCGCTGTTCGCCGTGCCGAGCTGCACCGTGAACCCGTAGCTGGTCTCCTCGGGCCCGGCGTACTGGGTGGGGGCGTTCATCACGCAGGCGTAGATGGTGCCGTCGGCCACGGCCAGCGGCGTCTGGGCGCCGCCGAGCGAGCCGGGGTAGACGAGCGTGGGCCCGTCGATCTCGGTGAGCTCGTCGTTCTCGTGGCGGCCCACCGGCGTTCGCCACACCTCCTCGCCGGTGTCGGCGTCGAGGCCGTAGACCACGCCGAGCTTGCCGGTGGAGATGGCCAGCGACCGCTCCTCCCCGTCGACCTCCACGTCCACGCGGGCGGTGAGCATGGCGTCCCGGTCGAAGATGTCGTGGGGGATCGCCTGGTGGCCCCACACGAGCTTCCCGGTGTCGAGCTCGAGCGCCAGCATCGAGTCGGTCCACCGGTTGTCGCCGGGGCGGCTCGAGCCGTTCGGGAAGCCGGCGGCGCCGGGGAACGGGTACGGGTTGCCGGTACCGAAGTAGGCGATCCCCCGCGCTTCGTCGATGGTGGGCGGGTACCAGACGCCGCCGCCGCTGTTGAGGTCCGGATGGCCCCAGAGGTCGGGGTCCTCGATCACCTCGAAGTCCCACGCGACGTCGCCGGTTTCGGCGTCGAGGGCGTAGATCGTGGCCACGGTGCCGCCGCCGTACCCCGACGTGGAGGCGAACACCAGGCCGTCGTAGGCGAGGGGCTGCACGTTGATCGCGCTGCCGTTGGCGCCGATGTCGGTGGTCCAGAGGGTGGAGCCGTCGTCGGCGTCGTAGGCCACCACCACCGAACCGTCCCCGTCGGCATCGCCGGTGGTGCCGAACAGGCGGCCCCAGCCGAGGCCCACGCCGGTGGGCCCGAAGATGGCGGCGCCGTCGCCGGCCACGAAGCGCTCCTCGCCCGTCTCGCGGTCGACGGCGTGGACCTTGGTGGTGAGGTCCCCCACGTACACCGATCGGCCGCTCACCAGGGGCGTGGTGGTCAGGTTGCCGAAGGTTGCCCCGCCGGGGACGTCGTAGGTCCAGGCCAGCTCCAGGCGGTCCACGGTCTCGGAGGTGATCTGCGGGTCGGTGACGGTACGGGTGGAGCGGAGGTCGCCGTTGGGGAGGGCCCAGTCGCCGGCCACCTCGGCCTCGGGCGGCACGCCCCGGAGGTCCCCGCGGCCGGCCGGTGCCGCGGCGCTGGTGGTCGGCCCGTCCGCCGGGCGAGCTCGCCCGAGGTGGGTGCGGACGAAGCCGACCACGTCGGCGATCTCGGCGTCGGTCAGCACCGTCCCGAAGGCGGGCATGCCGGCCCGGCCCTCGGTCACCAGCGTCACCATCTGGGCCCGGTCCAGCTTCGCGGCCGCCTTGCCGTCGCCGAGCGCGGGGCCCTGGCCGCCCTGGCCGGTGGTGCCATGGCAGCCGGCGCAGTTGGCGGCGTAGGTGGTCCCACCCCGGGACGACGCCGGGTCCGTCGGGACCGTCCGGGAGGCCGGCGTCGCCTGCTGGTCGGCGTCGGACGAGCAGGCCCCCGCCCACGCGAGCACCACCAGCGCCGCCGCGGCCGCACCCGTCCTCCCCCTTCGGCTCCCCATGCCGCCGGAGCGTACGCGGTGGCCGATGCGCGGGGGTCCGCCCCGTCGGTCCGGTGGGGCAGACCGACGGGGCGGAGGCCGGGCTCGGCGACCGCTGGGGTCAGTCGTCGTCGCCGATGATCCCGATGCCCAGGCCGAAGAAGCTCAGGTCGAGCGTGGCCGAGGCCGACGGGTTCGAGAACGCCACCAGGATCCACTCGCCGTAGAGCAGCGGTGGCTCCTTCACCGTGTCGCCGTGGACGGTGATGGTGACGTGCTTCGTGGTCTCGCCCGGGGCGAAGGTGAGCGTGCCCGACACCGCGTCGTAGTCGCTGGCGGAGCTCGCCACGCCCGCCTGGGTCGAGTCGACCGTGGCGTAGTGGACGGTCACCGGCTCCGCCGAGGGGTTCGAGAGCGTCACCGGCACGTCGACGGTGGTGTCGCCCGAGTTCCCCTCGAACACGGCCCCGGCGCCGGGGTGGATGGTGGGGATGGGGTCGTCGTCGAGGATCAGGCCGACACCGACGCCGAAGAAGCTGGTGTCGAGCGTGGCCCCGGTCGGGTTGCTGAAGGCCACCACGATCCACTCGCCGTAGAGCGCGGGCGGCTCGTGGGTGGTGTCACCGTTCACGGTCACCGTCACGTGGGCGGTGGTCTCGCCGGGGTCGAACGTGACCGTGCCGGAGGTGGCCTCGTAGTCGCTCGGGGAGCTGGCGATGCCCTGCCCACCGGTGTCCACGGTCTGGTAGTCGAGCGTGACCGGCTCGGAGGAGGGCGCCGACAGGGTCACCGGCACGTCCACCGTGGTCGTGCCGGCATCACCCTCCCACACGCCGCCGATGCTCGGGTGGGCCACCGGCAGCGGGGCCGAGTCGACCACGTCGATGACCACGGCATCGGCGGAGCTGTCGTCGGACGTGTCGGTGGCGGTCACCGAGACCACCATGGAGCCCGGGGCGTCGTAGGTGTGGGTGCCCGTGCACTCCCCGCCGGCCACATCGCCCGCGTCGGTGCTGCCGTCACCCCAGTGGATCTCGCAGTCGGCGACGTCGCCACCGATCCCGGCCGACACGTCGACCGGGTCGCCCAGCGCCACCTCGGTGCCGGTGGACGGCGACCCGATCGACACCGACGGCGGCGCGTTGTGCACGAAGAAGTCGACGTCGGTGTCCCAGTCGGAGCCGCCCTCGATGTCCCACCCGTCGATGCGGGCCACGTACTCGCCCTCCACCGGGCAGAGCGCGGTGACCACCTTGGCCGTGTGGTCCGGGTTCAGGGGGAGCTTGCCGGCGGGCGACACCGTGCAGGTGCCGACGGTGCCGTTGATGCCGGTGACGGTCCACGACGTGGTGACGGTGTGCTCGGTCGGGATCCAGCCGAGCGCCGAGGCGTCCAGCAGCACGGGAGTTCCCTCGTTGCCGGTGAAGGGCGGGGGGTTGTTGTTGGAGCCGACGCCGGTGGAGCCCACGGGGGCGGGCGTGGTGCTCGACTGGCAGTCGTCGTCCTCCATGTCGACGAGGCTGTCGCCGTCGTTGTCGTCGTGGTCGTTGCAGGACTCCGGCGGGGTCACCGACAGGCTGCCCGCCTTGATCATCACCACGGAGTCGAGGATCTGGTCGCTCGTGTCGGCGATGGCCAGCTTCATGTGGTTGGTCTGGCCGGCGTTGACCGGGGCCGAGCAGATCAGCTCCACGCTGAGGCCGTCGGACTGGATGTTGATGGGGTTGGCCGGCGGCGAGGAGAACGAGTTGTCCCGGAAGTGGTCGGGGTTCACGGCGTCGTTGATCGTGTCGATGCTCACCGGGTCGCCGCCGGCGGTGGTGGCGCAGTTCTGCCCGTTCACGAAGAAGGCGAACACGTCGTTGAACAGGTTCACCCACTCGAGGTACTCGTCGGAGCCGAACGTGTAGGTGAAGTACACGTGGTCGGCCGTGGGCACGAAGTCGAACTCGAGCGACGCGGCGTCGAAGGTGACCGGGTTCACGGTCTGGGTGTTCGCGATCAGGGCGTTGAGGTCGGCGTCGTCGGGGCCGCCCATGTCGCCGGTGATGCTGTCGGAGCTGTTCGGGCCCACGACGTCGGCGATGTTGCCCGAGGACAGGATGATCCCGTCGTTGAAGGAGACCACGGCCGGGTCGAGCACGTGGATCGAACCGGCCTGGGCCGGCGCACCGGAGTAGGTGACGTTGGAGACCGAGACCCCGGGGCCCACCAGCGCGCCGGCCAGGGCGGCCGGGCTCATGCCCACCGCCGAGAGGTCGGTGGTGGAGATGCCGTCGGCCACCGTGGCGGCCGCGCCCCCGCCTCCTGCGGTGGGGGCGGGCGCTTCGGGAGCTGGCCCGGTGGCCGGGTCGAGGCCACCGGCCTGGGCCGCCGCCGCGGTG
>JAHBSN010000018.1 GCA_019639095.1 Actinomycetota bacterium | reverse complement strand
GGCTACGGGGTGTTCCGGCTGTGAGCGCCCCGACCCCCACCCCGATCACCAGCGTGCTGGTGGCCAACCGCGGCGAGATCGCCCGCCGCGTGTTCCGCACGGCTCGGGCCATGGGCCTGCGCACCGTGGCCGTGTTCGTCGACGCCGACGCCGGCGCCCCGTTCGTGGCCGACGCCGACGAAGCCGTGCGCCTCCCCGGCCGCTACCTCGATGGCGACGCGATCGTCGACGCCGCCCGCCGCGCCGGGGCCGACGCCATCCACCCCGGCTACGGCTTCCTGTCCGAGAACGCCGCCTTCGCCCGCTCGGTGATCGACGCCGGGCTCGTGTGGGTGGGCCCGCAGCCCGACGTCATCGACGCCATGGGCGACAAGATCCGAGCCAAGGCCGCCGCCGTGGAGGCCGGCGTGCCCACCCTGCCCTCCACCGAGGACCCCGACGGGGCCGCCGACGTGGGGTACCCGCTGCTCGTGAAGGCGGCGGCCGGCGGCGGGGGCAAGGGCATGCGCATCGTGGCGTCGGCGAGCGAGCTCCCCGACGCGCTCGTGGCGGCCAAGCGCGAGGCGCTCGGCGGGTTCGGCGACGACCGGGTGTTCCTCGAGCGCTACGTCGCCCGTTCGCGCCACGTCGAGATCCAGATCCTGGGCGATGCGCACGGCACCGTGGTCCACCTCGGCGAGCGCGAGTGCTCGATCCAGCGCCGCCACCAGAAGGTGCTGGAGGAGTCGCCGTCGCCGGTGGTCGACGACGACCTGCGCGCCGCCATGGGCCACGCCGCCCTCCGCCTCGCCCACGCCATCGGGTACACGTCCACCGGCACGGTCGAGTTCCTGGTGGACGACGAGACCCGCGAGTTCTTCTTCCTCGAGGTGAACACCCGGCTCCAGGTGGAGCACCCGGTCACCGAGGAGGTCACCGGGGTCGACCTGGTGCGCGAGCAGCTGCGGGTGGCGGCCGGCGAGCCGATCTCGGCGGCCGCCGCCGACGCGACGTTCCACGGTCACGCCATCGAGGCCCGGCTCTACGCCGAGGACCCTGCCGGCGGGTTCCTGCCCGCCACGGGGACCGTGGAGGCGTTCGAGCCGGCCGCCGAGCCCGCCGTGCGCTGGGACTCGGGCGTGGCGGCCGGGTCGGTGGTGGGCGTGGAGTTCGACCCGATGCTCGCCAAGGTGGTGGCCCACGCCGCCACGCGGGCCGAGGCCGCCGGTCGGCTGGCCCTCGCCCTGGAGCGGCTGCACCTCGGCGGCGTCACCACCAACCGCGACTTCCTCGTGGCCACCCTGCGCGAGCCGGCGTTCCTCGCCGGCGACACCACCACCGACTTCATCGAGCGCGTGCGCCCGGCGCTCGAGCGCGAGGTCGAGCACGACGAGCGCCGTCGGGTCACCGTGGCCGCCGCGCTCTGGCTCCAGGGCCGCAACCGGGCGAGCGCCACCGTGCTCGCCGGGATGCCCACCGGCTGGCGCAACGCCCGCACCCCACCCGAGCGGGTGTCGTTCGCGCTGGGCGGGCTCGACGTGGTGGCCACCTACCGCGCCCGGCGCGACGGCACCTTCCTGGTGAACGAGGAGGAGGGCTCGGGCTCGGTGGCCCGCGTGCACGGCTGGTCGCCGGACTCGATCGACGTGGAGGTCGACGGCCACCGCTGGACCGCCCGGGTGACCTCGGCCGCCGACCACCTCCACGTCCAGACGCCGCGCGGCACCGTGCACCTGCGGGTGCTGCCCCGCTTCGTGGTGCCCGGCCCGGCCGAGGTGGCCGGCGGGTTCGTGGCCCCCATGCCGGGGGTGGTGCTCGACGTGCGGGTGTCGGCCGGCCAGTCGGTGTCCGCCGGCGAGACGCTCGTGGTCCTCGAGGCCATGAAGATGGAGCACCACATGGCGGCGCCGGCCGACGGCGTCGTGGCCGAGGTGCGGGTGGCCGCCGGCGAGCAGGTGGAGAACGGCGCCCTGCTGCTGGTGTTCGAGGCGAGCGACTCGATCGGCGGGCTCGAACCCGACGCCGACGGGGGAGGTGCGTCGTGACCGAGCCGATCCGCATCGCCAACTGCTCGGGGTTCTACGGCGACCGCATCTCGGCGGCCGCCGAGATGGTGCACGGCGGGCCGATCGACGTGCTCACCGGCGACTGGCTGGCCGAGCTGACCATGCTGATCCTGGCCCGCACCCAGGCCAAGCGGCCCGGCGGCGGCTACGCCCGTACGTTCCTCACCCAGATGGAGCAGGTGATGGGCACCTGCCTCGACGACGGCATCAAGGTGGTGGCCAACGCCGGCGGGCTGGACCCCGACGGGTGCGCCGACGCCCTGGCCGAGCTGGCCGACCGCCTCGGCCTGTCGCCCACCATCGCCTACGTCGACGGCGACGACCTGCTGCCCCGGCTCGGCGAGCTGGTGGAGGCCGGCGTCCACCTCGACCACTTCGAGACCGGCGAGCCGGTGGGCGACGTGTCGCGCTTCCTCACCGCCAACGCCTACCTCGGGTGCTGGGGGATCGTGGAGGCGCTCGACGCCGGGGCCGACATCGTGGTCACCGGCCGCACCACCGATGCCGCCGTCGTCTGCGGCCCCGCCGCGTGGCACCACGGCTGGGCCCGGGACGACTGGGATGCGCTCGCCGGCGCCGTGGTGGCCGGGCACGTCATCGAGTGCGGCACGCAGGCCACCGGCGGGAACTACTCGTTCTTCACCGAGGTGGAGGGGCTCACCCACACCGGGTTCCCGTGGGCCGAGATCGCCGCCGACGGCTCATCCGTGATCGGCAAGCACGCCGGCACGGGCGGTGCGGTCACCGTGGGCACGGTCACCTCCCAGCTGCTCTACGAGATCGGCTCGCCGGCCTACCTCGGCCCCGACGTGACGGCCCGGTTCGACACCGTGGCCCTGGAGCAGGTCGACGTCGACCGCGTGCTGGTGTCGGGGGCCAAGGGCGAGCCGCCGCCGTCCACCCTCAAGGTGGCCATGAACGAGCTCGGCGGGTTCCGCACCGACCTCAACGTGGCCCTCACCGGGCTCGACATCGAGGCCAAGGCGGAGCTGGTGGAGGCGGCGTTCTGGCGGGCGGCATCGGTGGCGCCCGACGACATCGAGAGCGTCACCACCCGCCTGGTGCGCACCGACAAGGAGGACCCGGCGTCCAACGAGGAGGCGGTGGCACTCTGGCGCATCACCCTCAAGGACCCCGACGAGCGCAAGGTGGGCAAGGGGTTGGGCGGGGCGATCAACGAGCTCGCGCTCGCCACCATCCCGGGGCTGTTCGCGGTGGGCGGGTCGTCGATGGCCAAGCCCTTCGGCGTGTACCGGCCCGCCGTGGTGCCGGCCGACCTCGTCCCGCAGCACGTGGTGGTGCTGGGCGGCGCTCGCTCGGTGGTGGAGTCGGTGGCACCGGTGCCGTCGTCGCCGGTCGCGGTCTCCCCGCTCGACGTGGCGCTGCCGCCGGCGCCCGGCGGGCCGACGGTGCGGGCGCCGCTCGGCCGGGTGTTCGGGTCGCGCTCGGGTGACAAGGGCGGCAACGCCAACCTCGGGGTCTTTGCCCGCTCGGCCGAGGCCTACGCCTGGCTCGCCGACTTCCTGACCGTCGAGCGGATCCAGGAGCTGCTGCCCGAGGCGGCCGACCTGCGGGTGGAGCGCTTCGACCTGCCCAACATCTGGTCGCTCAACTTCGTGCTGCACGGCCTGCTCCAGGAGGGCGTGGCCGCGTCGACCCGCCAGGACGGCCAGGCCAAGGGGCTCGGGGAGTGGCTGCGGGCCCGGGTGGTGGACCTGCCGGTGGCGCTGGTGGAGCCTCCGACGTGACCGCCACGGTGCCGGCGTCGGACCTCGAGCGGCGGTTGCGCGCCATCCCCGCGCCACGGCCGATGCTCAGCCGCGACGACCTGCACCGCCTCACCGAGCGCCAGCGCGAGATCCTGCGCGAGCTCGGCACGATCTTCCGCGACGGGTTCGCCGACCTCACCATGTCCGAGCTGGCGGCGCGCCTCGGCTGCTCGCTGCGCACGCTCTACGGCCTGGCGCCGAGCCGCGACGAGCTGGTGCTCACCGTCGTCGACCTGCACCTCTGGCGGGTGGGCCGGGAGGCCATGGCGGCGATCAAGCCCGACATGGCGCCCCTCGACGCCGTGCGGGCCTACCTCTCGGCCGCCACCGTGGCGGTCAGCTCCACCACCGAGGCGTACGCCCGGGACCTGGAGGGCATGCCCGCCGCCCAGCGGCGCAACGGCGACCACGGCGACTACGTGGTGGCCGTCATCCGCACGCTGCTCGACCTCGCTGTCGAGCGGGGCGACATCGCGGATGTCGACACCGCGGCGGTGGCCCGGGTGATCGCGAACCTCGGCCGGGACTTCGTGCGCGCCGACGTGCTGCCCACCCTCCGCTCGTCCCCCAAGGTGGCCGCCGACGCCGTCGTCGACATCGTGCTGCGGGGGCTGCCGAAGCCCTGAACCTCCTGCTCAGCGGCCGGAAAGCGCATTCTTTCCGAAAGGTCCGGTTCGTGCGTAGGATCTCGCCCGACGGGCGACCGGCCCGCCGCCCCGCAGCCGCCGCTCGCCGACGGCCACCTGTGTCGAGAGAGGTCCCGATGACGCCCCACCTCCCCCCGGCCCGTCGCGGCCGAGCCGCCCTCGCCGCCGCCGCCCTGGTGGCCCTCTCCCTCGTGGGCGCCGCCGGCCCCGCCTCGGCCGGCACCGGCCCGGCGGCGGTGTGCATCCCCACCGGCGTCGACGACTACTACGGCACCAGCCAGGACACCACCCTCGAGGTGGTCACCCCCGAGGACGGCGTCCTCGGCAACGACAACCCCTGCTACGCCGGCGATGCCGAGGTGGTCACCGACACCTCGCACGGCATGCTCACCCTGGCGGCCGACGGCACCTTCACCTACGCCCCCGACCCGGGCTTCTACGGCACCGACTCCTTCGTCTACGCCTTCGTCGCCGTGATCCCCGGACGCCAGGGCGTGAGCGAGCAGCAGTACACGGCCACCGCCACCATCGACGTCGGCTGCGTGAGCGACGTGGTGGACGACGAGTACGCCGGGCCGCAGGACGCGCCGATCGTGGTGCCCGCCCCGGGCGTGACCACCAACGACAACATCTGCCCCGGTCAGGGCGTGTTCGTGGTGGACGGACCCACCCACGGCACCCTCGACAGCTTCGACCAGGAGTCGGGCGCCTTCACCTACACGCCCGACGCCGGCTTCGTCGGCACCGACTCCTACACGTACCGAACCTTCTACTTCGACAACCGTGCCGGCGCCGGTCCGGACGCCGTGGTGATCGACATCGCCACCGTGCGGCTCACGATCAACGCCGTGGTGATCCCGACGACCACCACCACGACGACGACCACGACCACCACGACGGTGCCGGAGACCACCACCACGCTCGTGGAGGAGACCACGACCACCACCGAGGCGCCCACCACCACGACGACCACGACCACCGTGCCCGGCGCGGTGTCGGGTGGCCAGACGGCCCTGCCTCGCACCGGTTCGGACCCGGCCTCGCCCGTGGCGCTGGGCGTGGCGCTGCTGACCCTGGGCGGCCTCGCCCTGGTGATCCGTCGCCGCCGCCTCGCCTGATCCCGCTGGCTCCGCCCGTCACCGCTGGGTGACGGGCGGCGTCAGACCCACTTGCCGGGGTTGAGGATGCCGTCGGGGTCGAGGGCGGCCTTGATGCGGCGCGTGAGGTCCATCACGTCGTCGCCGAGCTGGTCGCGCAGGTGGCGGGCCTTGAGCACCCCGATGCCGTGCTCGCCGCTCACGGTGCCGCCGAGGGCAAGAGCGCTCGCCATGACCTCGTCGAAGGCGGCGTGGGCGCGCGCCGTGGCATCGGGGTCGGCGGCGTCGTAGGTGACGAGCGGGTGGAAGTTGCCGTCGCCGGCGTGGCCGATCACCGGGATCGACGTGGCGTGGCGTGCTGCGGTGGCCTCCACCGCGGCGAGCAGGTCCGGGATGCGGGGCACCGGCACGCCCACGTCCTCGATCAGCACCGTGCCCTGGCGCTCCACGCACGGGATGGCCACGCGGCGGGCGCCCATGAGCAGCTCGCCCTCGTCGGCATCGTGGGTGCGAGCGGCGTAGGTGGCGCCGGCGGCCTCGCAGGCGGCGAGCACGAGGTCGGCCTCGGCGGGGTCGCCGTCGGTGCGGGCCAGCAGCAGGGCGGCGGCGGTGAGGTCCAGCCCGCTCGGGCGCACCTGCTCCACCGCCGCCATCGCGGCCCGGTCCATCAGCTCGAGGGCGCCGGGGCGGACGCGGCCCACCACGTCGACCACCGCCCGGCCGGCGTCGACCACGTCGGCGAAGGTGGCCACCACGGTGGCGAACGGCGGCGGTGGCGGCCTGAGGCGGAGGGTGGCCTCGGTGATGATCCCGAGCGTGCCCTCACTGCCCACGAACAGGCGCTTCAGGTCGTAGCCGGCCACGTCCTTGATGGTGCGACCGCCGAGGCGCACCGCCCGCCCGTCGGCCAGCACCACCTCCAGCCCGAGCACGTAGTCGGTGGTCACGCCGTACTTCACGCAGCACAGGCCGCCGGCGTTGGTGGCCAGGTTGCCGCCGATCGAGCAGATCTCGAACGACGACGGATCGGGCGGGTACCAGAGCCCGTGGTCGGCGGCGGCCGCCTTCACCTCGGCGTTGCGGAGGCCGGGGCCGACGGTGGCCACCATGGCGGCCCGATCCACCTCGAGGAGGCGCATCCGCTCGGTGGACAGCACGATGCAGCCGTCGATCGCGCTCGACCCGCCCGAGAGCCCGGTGCCGAGGCCGCGGGTCACGATCGGGACGCCCACGTGGGCCGCCGCTCGCACCGCGGCCTGCACCTCGGCGGAGTCGGCCGCTCGCACGAGGGCGACGGGCCGGCCCGGCACCACGGCGGTGGCCCGGTCGGCGCGGTAGCCCTCGATCACGTCGGGGTCCACCACGAGCGAGGTGCCGGGCAACACGTCGGCCAGCGCCCGCTGCACCTCCGACGATCGGTCCCCGGTCACGCGCCGCAGCCTACGAGCGGGCAGAATCGGCCGTCCGCCCGCCACCCCGAAGGGACGATCACATGGACGTCAGCGAGGTCCTCGCCGACCTGCTCGCCGAGCAGCAGGCGCTCGACGACGTGGTGGCACCGCTCACCGCGGAGCAGCTCGCCCTGCCCACGCCCAGCCCGCGCTGGACGGTGGCCGACCAGCTCGCCCACCTCACCTACTTCGACCGCAACGCCGCGCTCGCCATTACCGATCCCGAGGCGTTTCCCGACACCGTCGCCGCCCTGTTCGAGGCAGCCGGTGGGGGTGACGAGGGCGTCGACGAGTTCGTCCTGGGCGCCTGGCGGCGCCTCCCGCCGGCCGAGCTGCTCGCGGCGTGGCGCGAGGGCCGCCGGCAGCTGGCCGACGCCGCCGCCACGTTGGCGAACGACACCCGCATCGCCTGGTACGGGCCGTCCATGGGCTCCAAGTCATTCCTCACGGCGCGGCTGATGGAGGTGTGGGCGCACGGCCAGGACATCGTCGACACGGTGGGGGCCGACCGCCCGGCCACCGACCGGCTCCGCCACATCGCCCAGCTCGGGTACATCACCCGGAAGTGGTCCTACGTGAACCGGCGGATGGAGGCCCCCGAGGGCGACGTGGCCGTGGTGCTCACCGCACCGTCGGGCGCCGTGTGGACGTGGGGCGAGGACGACGAGAACCGGGTGAGCGGCCCGGCGCTCGACTTCTGCCTCGTGGTCACCCAGCGCCGCCACGTCGACGACACGTCGCTGGTGCTGGAGGGCGAGCGAGCGCGCGACTGGCTCGTGCGGGCCCAGGCGTTCGCCGGCCCCGCCACCGACGGCCCGGCCCCCAGGGGGGACTGATGGCGCTGGTGGAGAGCTCCCTCGACGGTGGCGTGCTCACCGTCACCCTGAACGACGTCGAGCGCCGCAACGCCCTCAGCCGGGACCTGCTGGTTGAGCTGGTCGACATCCTCGACGCCGCCGATGCCGACGACGCCGTGCGCGTGGTGGTGCTCACCAACGCCGGCACCACGTTCTGCGCCGGCGCCAACCTGCGCGAGCAGTCGTCGGCGTCGGGCGGCGGTCGCACCGTCGACATGGCGGAGGTGTTCGCCCGCTTCCGCACGTCGCCCAAGCCCTACGTCGGCCGCATCGCCGGTCACTGCGTGGCCGGTGGCATGGGCCTGGCCGCGGCCATGGACCTGTCGGTGGCGGTCGACGACGCCAAGTTCGGCTTCACCGAGGTCCGCCTGGGGGTGGCCCCGGCGATGATCTCGGTGCTCTGCCTGCCGAAGCTGCGCGAGGTCGACGCCCGGGCTGCGTTCCTGCGGGGGAACCGGTTTCCCGCCACCGAGGCCGCCCGCATGGGCCTGATCAACGCGGCGGTGCCAGCCGACCGGCTCGACGCCGAGGTGGACGCCATCGTGGCCGACCTGCTGCTCGGCGGACCGGGTGCGCTGGCGGCCAGCAAGCGGCTCCTGGCCGAGGTGCCGGGCATGCCGGTGGACGAGGCGTTCGCCTGGACCCAGCAGCTCTCGGCCGACCTGTTCCGCAGCGACGAGGCCCGCGCCGGCATGGGCGCCTACCTCGAGAAGCGCCGCCCGCCGTGGGCGCCGGCGGCGCCGGAGAGCTGAGGCCGGTGGCCTTCAGGCCTCCTTGGCCAGCCAGGCCTCGCAGGCGGCGAACTCGGCCTCGAGCTGCGCCTCGAGCTGCGGCCGCAGCGCCCCGGCCACCTTCTCGCCGATGAGCGGCACCGACACCTTCACCTCGAGCTCCACCGTGTAGTCGGCGCCGCCGTCGGGCGCCTCGACGAGGTTCGTCTTGCCCGAGGTCTTGGCCGGCACGCCCTTGATGTCGACCGAGTAGCGGCCGCCGCACGTGCCGTCGGGCCGGCGCTCCCAGTGGTCGGTGGAGGTGACCGTGTTGGTGGGCGTCAGCAGCTTCTTGGCCACCGAGGGCACCTCGAGCTCCACGGTGCGCCGGATGGTCAGGTCGAGCGAGTCGTCGGTGCTGGCCTGCTCGAGCACCTCGAGGTCCCGGTGGCCCATGCTCGTGAACTTGGCGATGTGCGACTCGGGGTCGTGGAACATCGCCCAGACCTCGTCGATCGGGTGGTCGAAGTGGTGCGAGAGGGTGAGCTTCACGACCCGGAACCTACCGGCCGGAGCTCAGGCGAGCCGGTGGAGCTCGTCGCGCCGGACCTCGAACGCCGCCGGCCCGCCTGCCGCCCATCGTCGGACCTCCTCGGCCACGTGCTCCGCGAGCCGACGCAGCTCGGTGCCCTCGGACCCCGCCAGGTGCGGGGTGGCGAACACCGCGGGCGACCGCCGCAGCACGTGGTCGGGCGGCAGGGGTTCGGGGTCGGTGGTGTCGAGGATCGCGTAGAGGCGTCCGGCCGACACCTCGTCGGCCAGGGCGTCGTGATCGAGCAGCGCGCCCCGGGCGGTGTTGATCACCGTGGCGCCGGTTCGCAGCGCCGCCAGCTCCGCTCGGCCGATCATGCCTCGCGTGCTCGGGAGGTCGGGTGCATGGATCGACAGCACGTCGCTGCGAGCGCAGATGTCGAGCAGCTCGACCTTCTCGGCGCCGAGGGCGGCCGCCTCGTCGCTCGTCACGAAGGGGTCGTACAGCAGGGGTCGGAGACCCGGGAACGAGCGCAGGAGCGCCAGCACCCGTCGGCCCACCAGCGAGGCGCCCACGATGCCGATCTCCTTGTCGCGGTTCCCGATCCGCCCCGGCTCGGGGGCCACGAGGGGCAGGGTGCGATCCGGCCGGTCGTCGAAGCGGCGCCAGGGCACGCCCTTGTTGGCCCAGAGGATGGCGGCCAGGGTGAACTCGGCCACCGGTTCGGCGTTGGCCGGGGCGCCCGATGTGACGCGGATCCCCCGGTCGAAGACGGCGTCGGTCACGACGTCCTTCACGGTGCCGGCGGCGTAGGCGAGCAGCCCGAGCCGTGGGGCCCGGTCGAGCACGGCGGCGTCGATCGGCGGGCAGCCCCAGTGCCCGATGACCACCTCGGCGGCGGCGAGCAGCGAGCTGGCCCGCGGGTCCGCCCACGAGCCGACGGGCTCGGGATCGAGGACCTCGACCACCCCGTCGAGGACCGCCAGGTCCTGGTCGTCGAAGAAGCGGAGGCCGCCGAGGTGGGCGACGAGGGCGGTCGGTCGGTGCCCGCTCACGGGAACGCCTCGACGAGGACCTCGCGGAGCACGGCGAGGTCGCGACCCGCCTGGTCGACGAGCCACGCCGGCTCGTCGCGTTCGGTGAGGGTGCCGTGCACGAACTCGATCGTCCACGAGCCGCGGAAGCCGAGCGAGCGCAGGTGGGTGGCGGTGGCGCCGAGGCGGTCGGCCACGTCGGCCAGCGGCGGGGCCCCGCCGGTGGACGGGTCGAGGTGGTTGACGTGCACGTGGGTGATCCGCTCGCCGTAGGCGTCGAAGCGGGCCGCCAGGTGCTCTGATGACTCGTGCGTGTGGACGATGGCCTGCACGCGCTCGGGCGGGCCGGCGGCGTCGAGGAGCTCGGCGGTCCACGCCGGTTCGTCGGCCGCCGCGGTGCCGGCGTGGCACTCGCACAGCGCGACGCAGCCCGCCGGGAGCTCGCTGACCCAGCGCGCCAGCCGCTCGGCGTAGCGGTCGAGCCGGCCGGGGTCGGCCCCGACGTTGAACTTCACCCCCGCACTCGCGAATCGGCCCGCCCACGCCGCCGCCCGGTCTCGCTCGGACGGGTCCTCGTGGTCGAACCCGGCGTAGGTGTTCCAGATCGCCACGGGCAGGGGGCCGGCGCCGATGGCCGTCGCCTCGGTCGGATCGGTGGTGGCGTGGCGCTCCCAGAGCTCCAGGCCGTCGAACCCCGCCGCGGCGACCTGGTCGAGCCAGGAGGACAGGCGGGTCACCGGCGAACCGGACGGGTCCACGGTGCGCCACCGGTTCGGCTCGAGGGCGACGGTCCCGAGCAGGACCGTGCCCGGGGCGAGCGCCACGGCGGCCGCCGGCGATCCCGTTGGTGTCAGCCCTTGCGGTCCTGCAGGAACTTGAACCCGGCCAGCAGGATCACGGCGCCGAGCACCGAGCCGAAGATGCCGCTCAGGCGCAGGTTGAGGCCGTCACCCGACAGGAGGCTGAACACCAGGCCGCCCACGAGGGAGCCGAGCAGGCCGGCCACCAGCAGGGGGCCCCACTCGGCGGGGCGGGAGCCGCCACCCAGGATCAGGTTGGCGATCCAGCCGACGAACATGCCCCAGACGAGGATGAAGAGAAGGATCAACGGGAGCTCCAGCGGGTGAGAGGCGAACCTCCCAAGTATGGCGGGCGAGGAACGGTCGGCTCTCACCCACTCGTGGGTGGTTCGGCCTGGGCCCGGTCGTGCGATCATCGCCGCCATGACCGAGCCCGACGACGCGGCGAGCCCTGCGGCGCCCCCCACCCCCGGGCGGTTCGCGGGCCACAAGGCGCGCCTGCTCGCCCAGCGGGAGCGGGCCACCGCCGAGCTGGCGGCGCGGCGCGAGCGCCACGTCCTGGTGGAGCTGGCCATCAAGCTCTACGAACGGGACCGCGACGCCTTCGGCTCGGTGCTCGGCTCGGCCATCGCCATGCGGCTGTTCCTGTTCACGGCGTCGCTGAGCGTGGCCGCCGTCGGCCTGGTGAACCTGATCACCCGGGGCGACGGCATGGGCGGGGTCATGACCAGCGCCGGCATCACCGGCCAGGTGGCGAGCCAGGTGGAGTCGGCGGCCTCGGGATCGCCGGGGCGCCACATCACGCTCCTGCTCACCGGCCTGTTCCTCTCGGCCTCGGCGGGCCGCAGCCTCACCGGCGTGCTGGCCGCCACCAGCGCCCGGGCCTGGGGCATGGAGGCCCGCGGGCCAAGGCCACCATGCGCACCGCGGCGCGGGTCACGGCGCTGGTGGCGCTGCTCGTGCTGGCGGCGTCCCTGCTCAACCGGGTGCGGGCATCGTTCGGCGTGGCGGTCGGGTCCACGTCGCTCGCCGCCAACGCGCTGGGCGTCGGCGTGGGGTGGTTCTTCGTCTGCCTCGCCCTGCCCCGCCCGTCGCGCGATCCCGGGTCGGTCCTCCCGGGCGCCGCCCTCTTCGGGGTGGCCATGACCCTCGTGCAGGCCTTCATGCAGTGGTACATGCCCGGCCGCATCGCCAACGCCTCGGAGGTGATGGGCACGCTCGGGTTCACCGTGGCGGTGCTCGGCTACCTGTTCCTGATCGGGCGGCTCATGTCGGTGAGCCTGGCCGTGAGCGCCGTGGCGTGGGAGGAGCTGGGCTCGCTGAGCGAAGCCGCGTTCTCGTTGCCGGTCCTGCGACGCCTCCCCGCCAAGTTCCCCAAGCTCGCCACCTTCTTCGACCTCCCCCCACACGACGACGTCGACCCCCACTGATCCGAATGTGCGGTACCCCAGCCGCGTTCGCGTCGATTCCGCGCGTGAGGTTCGTGGGGACCGACGGCGCGGTCAGGTGGCGCTGCGCAGCTTCCGAGCGGCCCAGACCCCGCCGAGGGTGGCGGGGAGGGCCAGCGCGAGCACGCCCATCCGGCCCGCCTTGTCGAGCTCCTTGGCGAAGACGACGGAGTTGACCAGGTCGAGCGCATCGGCCACGGCGCTCACCTCCACCCAGCGAACCGCCGCCGGACCGCCGTCGCCCAGCGCCAGCCAGGTTCCGCCGCCCAGGACCAGGTCACGCACCCCGAAGGTCCGGCCCATCCACACCATGGGCCCCTCGGCGCGCGCCGCCGCCGGACCCATCAGCTTCCGCGGCGCCACCATGCAGCCCACGCCGTAGAGCACCCGTCCGGCCGCGATCGCCTTGGCCACGTTCACCTCGGTCTGTCCCATGGGCCGGGAGCCTGCCACAGCCCTCCGATGGCCGACGTCGACCGTCGCGAACTTCACGCGCGAGATCGGCGCGAACGCGGCTGGGGTACCGCACATTCGACGGGGTGGGGTGGTCAGGTCGTCGGGGCGACGGCGCGGACGTGGACGACGGCGGTGCCGGACTCGTCGGAGGCGCGCAGGTCGACCTCGGCGGTGATGCGCCAGTCGTGGTCGTCGGACGGGTCGTGGAGGATCTGGTGGACGGTCCAGGTGTCGGCGCCCTCGTCGACGAGGAGCAGCGCCGGGTTGCGGGCGTCGGGCCCGATGCCGATCGAGCCGTGCTCCTCGAAGTACGGCGCCATCGCCTCGAACCAGCGCTCGGCGCTCCAGCCGTCGTCGCCGTCGAGCACCTCGAGCTCCTGCCACTGCCGGTTGTGGATGTGCTCCACGCGCTGGAACATCGCGTTGCGCACCAGCACCGTGAACGCCCGGCGGTTGGCGGTGACCGGCGGCGGCGGCGCGTCGACCACGGCGGCCGACGGGGCGCCAGCGCCAGCGCCAGCGCCGGCAGCCGACGACGGGTCCACCAGCGCCTCCCACTCGTCGAGCAGCGACGAGTCGACCTGGCGCACCAGCTCGCCGAGCCACTCGACGATGTCCCACAGCTCGTCGGTCTTGGCGTCCATGGGCACGGTGCGCAGGAGCGTCTTGTAGGCGTCGGTGAGGTACCGCAGCACCGTGCCCTCGGCGCGGGCGAGCTCGTAGAACCGCACGTACTCGCCGAAGTCCATGGCCCGCTCGTAGAGGTCGCGCGCCACCGACTTGGGCCGCAGCGGGTGCTCGGCCACCCACGGGTGGCTCTCGCGGTACACGTCGAACATCGGCCACAGCAGCTCGGCCAGCGGCTGGGGGTGGGTGACCTTCTCGAGCTCGGCCATCCGCTCCTCGTACTCGAGGCCGGCCGCCTTCATCTGGGCCACCGCCTCGCCCTTCGCCTTCGACACCTGGGCGGCGATGACCGGTCGGGGGTCGTCGAGCACCGACTCCACGATCGACACGACGTCGAGGGCGTGGGTGGGCGACTCGGGGTCCAGCAGGTCGAGCGCGGCCAGGGCGAACGGCGACAGCGGCTGGTTGAGGGCGAACTCGGCCTGGAGGTCGATGGTGACGCGGACGGTGCGACCCTTGTCGTCGGGCTCGTCGAGCTCCTCGATCACGCCGGCGTCCAGCAGCGCCCGCTCGATGTGAGCCGCCTGCTCGCGGTGGCGGGCCTTGTTGGCCTCGGTCTCGTAGCTCTCGTCGAGCAGCTGGGCCAGCGCGGCCCGTCCGTCGCCGGGCCGGTCGAGCACGTTCAGCAACATGGCGTGGGTGACCGCGAAGCTCGACGTGAGCGGCTCGGGCGGCGCCGCCACCAGGCGATCGAAGGTGGGCTGCCCCCAGGACACCATCCCCGGCGGGGGCTTCTTCTTCACCAGCTTGCGGACCTTCTTGTCCTGCGCGCTCCGGGCGGCCGCCTTGGCCTCGGCCCGGGCGTTCTCGATGGCGTGCTCGGGGGCGAGGGCGATGACGGTGCCCATGGTGTCGAACCCGGCCCGCCCGGCCCGCCCGCCGATCTGGTGGAACTCCCTCGCCGACAGCAGCCGGGTGGTGGTGCCGTCGTACTTGGAGAGCCCGGTGAAGACCACCGTGCGGATGGGCACGTTGATGCCCACGCCCAGCGTGTCGGTGCCGCAGATCACCTTCAGCAGTCCGGCCTGGGCCAGGCGCTCCACGAGGCGCCGGTACTTGGGCAGCATGCCCGCGTGGTGCACGCCCACCCCGTGGCGGACGTAGCGGGACAGCGAGCGCCCGAACCCGGCCGAGAACCGGAACCCCCCGATCGCCTCGGCGATGGCGTCCTTCTCCTCGCGCGTGCAGAGGTTGGTGCTGAGCAGCGACTGGGCCCGCTCCACCGCCGAGGCCTGGGTGAAGTGGACGACGTAGACGGGCGCCTGGTGGGTGGTGAGCAGCTCGTCGATCACCTCGGTGAGCGGCTGCACCTTGAAGTCGTGGAGCAACGGCACCGGGCGGGAGGCCGAGGTGACCACGGCGACGGGTCGACCGGTGCGGCGCGGGAGGTCGTCGACGAAGCGCGACACGTCGCCCAACGTGGCCGACAGCAGCACGTGCTGGGTGTCGAGCAGCTCGAGCAGGGGCACCTGCCACGCCCAGCCGCGGTCGGGGTCGGCGAAGTAGTGGAACTCGTCCATCACCGCCTGCTGCACCGGCGCCCGGCGGCCCTCGCGCAGGGCGAGGTTGGCCAGGATCTCGGCCGTGCAGCAGATGATCGGGGCGTCGGGGTTCACGGCGGCGTCGCCGGTCTGCATCCCCACCAGCTCGGCGCCGAAGGTGGCCGACAGGTCGAAGAACTTCTCCGACACCAGGGCCTTGATGGGGGCCGTGTAGTACGTGCGCCCGCCGCGGGCGAGGGCGGTGAAGTGGGCGGCGATGGCCACCAGGCTCTTGCCCGAGCCGGTGGGCGTGTTCACGATCACGTGGCTCCCGGCCACGATCTCGAGCAGCGCCTCCTCCTGCGCCGGGTACAGCGACAGGCCGCGGTCGTCGACCCAGCCCATGAAGGCGTCGATGACGGCGTCGGGGTCGTCGGTGGACGGCACCCGCTCGCCGAGGGTGGCGGGGCGGGCGTCGGTCACCGGCCCAGCGTACGGCGGGCCCGGGTCACCACCCGTGGGTGCCCGGCGCCCCCTTGAACGGCCCGACCACCTTCGACGTGATCCAGCCGCCGTAGAACGAGCCTTCGTTGGGCTGGACCCGCTCGTCGTCCACCCAGCACTCGTCGACCTTCTGCGGGTAGAAGGCGAGGTGGCCGCGGATGGCCTCGAAGCCGGGGACCGGGTCGGGGTAGCGCCAGCCGGCGTCGGCCACCACCTCGGTGTGGCCGGCGCCGTCGGGCACGACGACGTCGACGTAGGAGGCCATGCCCTTCCACTCGCAGAACGTGGTGGTGGACGACGGGCGCAGGACCGAGTCGTCCACGTCTACCGGTGGCAGGTAGTAGGCGGGCGGTTGGCTGGTCTCCAGCACGCGCCACGCGGCGGTGGAGTCGGCCACCACCACGCCGCGGTGCACGACGCGGATGCGGGCGTCGGTGCGCTCCACGCGGGGTGGCCGCGGGTAGTCCCACACGGACTCCTGGCCGGGGCCGGGCTCGATGCGCTCGGGTCGGGTCATGGGTCCAGCCTGGGGTCCGGGTCGGGCGGTGCCAACCCGGCGGCGACCCGCGGGTCCGAGCGCCCGTCCCGATCCTCCTAGCGTGGGCCGATGCCCTCCGACGACCAACCCGACGTCCCCGTGGTGCCCGCCGGGCTCCTCCAGAGCTTCGCCGACGACGACGGCCACCTCGCCGTGCTCGACGTGGCCACGGGGCAGCTGGTCGACGAGGAGCGGTCCGTCGCCGAGGCCTTCGGCCCCATGCCGGGAACCCTGCCGCCGGTCGATCCCGACCTGCTCGAGGAGGCACGCGCCGTCGACGGCGACCACCGCGGTCCCGAGCAGGCGGCCGCCGTCGTCCGCTTGTTCGCCGCCCTCCTGGTGCGTAGCCCGGCAGCGGTCGCGCACATCGGAGCGGACGGCCTCGCCGGCGGGGAGGCCGCGGTGGCCGAGCAGCTCGGCCGCTTCCACCTGCAGCTCGTCGAGCTCGACCGAGACCTCCCGGGGTTCGTGGTGGGCGACGTGCCCGTGCTCCACATCGACACCGGCGGGCAGCGGTTCGGCTTCGGCGACGAGCTCGACATCGCCGACGCCGACCTCATCGCCGGCCCCCTCACCCGCACCGTCGCCGCGTGCTTCAACGCCGAGCCGCTCGAGGACGTGGTCTTCGGGACCCGCAAGCGGGTGGACGCCTGGAACGCCTTGTTCATCCGGGCGGCCCGGGCCGAGGTGGCCGCCCACCCCGACGACGCCCGCACGCTCCGCCAGACGCACTCGCGCCTGGACCGCCTGCCCCCGTCGATCCTCATCGGCTGACGAGCGCCCGAGCGCCGCCCGACCGCCCCTGCGGATGGGGCACCGCCTCGGGCCGGGCGTCAGAATGGGCCGCGCACGCCGGCAAGGAGCAGGGCCCGTGGACCTCACCGTGATCGCCATCCCCGCCTACTTCGGGAGCATGGGCGCCGAGTACGTGGTGCAGAAGCGCCGCGCCGCCGAGCACGGTCCGACGCCCGGCACCTACGAGCGGCGCGACACCATCGCCAGCCTCACCATGGGCACCGCCAGCTTGTTCGCCCCGCTCGTGATCGGCAAGGTGCTGGAGCCGGTGACGCCGGGCAAGGGCCGCTACGCCAAGGCCCTGGTGGCCACCGCCGCCGGCGCCGCCGTGGTGGCCACCGTGGCCGACGTGGTGGGCCGCCGGGGCGACGGTCCGCTGCCGCCCGCCGGCTCGGTGCCGACGTCGTTCGTGAACCCCCAGGCTCCCGCCGCCGCCGCCGCTGACGACCCCGACCCCGGCTGGCAACGGCCCGACGCCAACCGCGAGGAGCGTCGCGGCCTGGCCCGCTGGGCCCGCAAGGTGGGCTCGTCGGCGGCGGTCACCGCCGTGGCCGCCGGTGCGGTGGCCGCCGGCGCCACGTGGGCGTCTCGCACCTCGGCCCGGCGGCTGTGGGAGAGGCGGGTGGTGCGGGACCTGGGCGACGGGCCCCTCGCCGTGGCCGGCGCGATCCTCGCGTGGGACCTCCTCTACTACTGGAACCACCGGCTGGCCCACGAGAGCCGCTACCTGTGGGCCATGCACGTGGTGCACCACTCGAGCGAGCACTACAACCTGTCCACCGCCCTGCGGCAGCCCGTGGCCGACGCCCTCGTGGTGACCATCCCCTACAGCGCCCTGGCCCTGCTCGGCTTCCGGCCCGACGTGATCGAGACGGCCCGGGGCGTCAACCTGCTGTACCAGTTCTGGGTGCACACCGAGGTGATCGACTCGCTCGGCAAGGCCGAGAAGGTCATGAACTCGCCGTCGCTGCACCGGGTCCACCACGGCAGCAACCGGAAGTACCTCGACCGCAACCACGCCGGGATCTTCATCGTCTGGGACCGGCTGTTCGGCACCCACCAGGTGGAGGACGAGCCGGTGGTCTACGGCCTCACCACCAACATCGAGACCTACGACCCGCTGCGGATCGCCGCCCACGAGTTCGCCGACATCCTCGACGACGTGGCCCACGCCACCACCTGGCGGGACCGCCTCAGCTACGTGCTGCGCGGCCCGGGCTGGGCCTACGAGCGCCGGGCCGGGCGCCCCGCCCCCGCCGCTACCGCCGCGTAGGCACCTGGGCGGGCGCCCGGAACGCCGGGGTGATCCGCTCGCGCAGCAGGTAGGCGGCCACCGCCAGCAGGAACAGGCCGCCCATCACGGCGAACACCTTGCCGGTGACCACCGTGAGGCGGTCGGCGGACCGGCACACCACCTCGTAGGAGGTGATGCGGCTGATGGTGCCCTCGCCGGGGTCCTCCACCTTGTCGATGCTGAGGCCCGACGGGCAGAGGACGGGATCGAGGGCCCGGATGCCCTGCGGCCACGCCAGCCCGGAGATGAACACGAAGGGGATGGCGAGGAGGCAGAGCCGACCCACCCACGTGAGGGCTGACCGCGCTGCGCTGTCCATGGCCTACGGAGCGTAGGACCGTGGTCCGGCGATGGGAAGGGCCGTTCGGATCGTTCGCCCGCACGGCGCCGTGGGCCGTTCGGCCTACCGCGACGCCCGCGCCAGGTCCTCGAGCAGCGGGCGGTAGCTGGCCAGGTCGGGGACCACGGCGTCGAGGTCCTTGCCCGCATCGTCCCACCCTCGGAGTCGCACGGCGTCCCGGTGGGCGGGGTTGCGCTCGAAGCGGGTCCGTTCGTCGTCGTCCATCGGTCCGCCCTGGCGCACCAGGCTCCGCACCGAACCGGCCGACAGCGAGCCGTGGTACTCGGCATCGACGGCGCAGCGGTAGCGCTTGGCCGCCACGTGCAGGGCGATCGGCCCGGTGACCGAGGCCGGCAGCAGCGGGGCCAGCCAGCGGGCGCCGCGGGCCTCGTGGGCGAGGTCGGCGTCGACGTCGCCGTCGGCCACGCCGCCGTCGCGCAGCACGAGCAGGTGGCCGACGTCGTGGAGCAGGGCGGCCGCCACCAGTGGCGGCTCGGCCCTGTCGGCCCGAGCGTGGGCGGCGGTCTGGAGGGCGTGGTCGAGCTGGGTGACCTCCTCGTCGTAGCGCTCGCGACCCCACCCCTCGAGCAGGCCGAGCACCTCGTCGACCGAGGCGGCGCCGCCGACGGTGCCGATGCGATCCCCGGAGGCGGTCATCAGACCGACCGGCCCTGGAAGTCGTCGATCAGCGACACCTGGACCTTGCCGTCGGCCCGGCCGCCGGCGGCGAACCGGGCGAGCTTCTCCCGGTAGTAGTCCGCGCGCAGGTCGCCCTCGGCCAGCGCGTTGTAGGTGGGGTAGAGCGCCCGCCGGGGGAGCGGCGAGGCGTTGGGGCCGCTGCGGTGGGGGGTCCGCGAGTGGAACCAGAGCGTCCAGCCCGCCGGCACCTCCACGGCTCGCCACTCGAAGGAGGCGACCAGGTCGGGGTGGACGCACCCGCCGGCGTCGGTGGCGAGGACCTCGTGGTGCATCCGCTCCACCACCTCCAGGCAGCCGTTGTCCAGGGTGGCGTCGTCGACGGCGACCATGCACGACACGTGGCTGTCGATGAAGGGGTACGCCGGTGCGTCCTGGTGGGGGGCGTACCCCGCGCCGCCGGGGAGCTTGTAGTTGACCTTCTCCTTGTAGAGCACCGCCGGCTCGCCCAGCAGCGCCGAGGCCACCTCGAGCATCGGCCCGGTGGTGAGCAGGGCTCGCAGCCCGGCGTGGAAGGGGATGAGGTTCTCGCTGCGGCACAGCTGCGGACCGGCGTCGGTGAGCTCGCGGTGGTGCATCCAGCCGTCGCCGTCGTCGGGCCACGACGCGATCTCGTCCAGCCAGCCGCGCAGCTCGGCCACCCCGGCGTCGTCGAGCGTGCGGGTGAGGAGCCACCCCGTCTCGGCGAAGTGGGCGGCGCCGGCATCCAGGTCGGTGCTCGATGGGGCCAGGTCCATGGTGATCCTCCCGGTCGGTCGCCACCCTGCCCGACGGCGGTGAACGACCCGTGTCCTCGTGGTGAAGTCTGCCGTCGACGCCCGGGGCCGACGGAATCGGGCCGGCGCGGAGGGGAGGGTGCTTGCATCAGGTGGGCCGGCCGACCACGCTGGTCCGAATGGCCCTGACCGAGCGCGACAAGGCGATCCTCGACTTCGAGCGATCCTGGTGGTCCCGATCGGGCACCAAGGCCGCTGAGGTGCGCGAGCGCTTCGAGCTCTCCACCACCCGCTACTACGAGCTCCTCACCGAGATCCTCGCCGACCCCGAGGCCGACGAGTACGACCCGCTCCTCGTGCGCCGGCTCAAGCGCGAGCGTGACCGTCGTCGTCGCGAGAAGTACGAACCCCGCCCCGCGACCGAATGGCGCAACCGATGACCGCACCTGAACACCGAGCCGGTGGGCTCGACGCCAACGCCCGAGGGATCGCCGTCCTGGTGGTGGCCGTCCTGATCGGCCTGCTCCTGCTGTGGAAGGCCGGCGACACCGGTTCGTCGGAGGTCACCACCAGCGGCGCCACGCCCAGCACGGTCGACACGTCGGGCCTCGAGAGCACCACCACCCTCCCCGGCAGCGACACCACCACGACCACCGCCGACACCGGTGGCGAGGGCCGTCCGCCCGCCGAGGTGAAGGTCGTGGTGCTCAACGGCAGCGGCAAGTCCGGCGTGGCCGCCAGCAACAGCGAGGCGATCGGCCAGAAGGGCTACACGATGCTCACGCCCGGCAACGCTGCGGCGCGGTCGTCCACCACGGCCGTGTACTACGCCGAGGGCTACCAGACCGAGGCCGAGGCGGTGGCGGCCGCGCTCGGCAAGACGCCCGACATCGTGGTGGCCAAGCCCACCACCTCGCTCGGCCCCAACTCCGACACCGCCAACGTGGTGGTGGTACTCGGCGCCGACGTCGCCCCGGCATCGGGCAGCACCGGATCCTCCGGCTCGGCCTCGTCCACCACGACCACCGCCGCCAACTAGCGGCGGTGGCCGACACGCCTGCGGCGGATCCCGCCGACGCGGCGCGCCTCGTCGGGCCCCTGCGCACCGACCCGGGTCGCACGGTCCTGCTCTTCGACTTCGACGGCACGCTCTCGCCCACCGTGGCCGACCCCGCCGCCGCCCGCCCGGCCCCCGGCGCCGTGGAGCTCCTGGTCGAGCTCGCCGCTCGGTACCGGACCGTGGGCGTCGTCTCGGGCCGGCCGGTGGCGTTCCTCGAGCCGCTGCTGCCGTCGCCGCCGCTGGTGCTCTCGGGCCAGTACGGCCTGGAGTCGGTGGTCGACGGCGAGCGGGCGGCGCGGCCCGACGTCGAGCCCTGGCGAGCGGTGGTGGCCGAGGCCGAGGCGCGCCTGGCGGCCGCAGTGCCCGCCGGTGTCCGCGTGGAGCCCAAGGGCCTCACCATCACGGTCCACTACCGCGAGGTGCCCGAGCACGCCGACGCCGCCTGGGCGGTGGTGGCCGACGTGGCCGCCGCCACCGGCCTGGCCCACCGCGCCGCCAAGATGTCGGTGGAGCTGGTGCCGCCGGTGGAGGCCACCAAGGCGCAGGTGGTGCGGCGCTGGGGTGCCGACGCCGACGCGGTGCTCTACGCCGGGGACGACCTGGGCGACCTGTCGGCGTTCGAGGCCCTGGCCGAGCTGCGCACCGCGGGCGTCCGCACGGTGGCCCTGGCGGTGGCCGGCCCGGAGCTGCCGCCGGAGCTGGCCGCAGCGGCCGACGTCGTCCTGGCGAGCCCCGCCGCCGCCGTCGACCTCCTCCGCCGGCTCGCCGCCTGAGCGCAGCCCCGCCGGCGGGACCGGCGCCACCGGCGGGACCGGCGCCACCGGCGGGACGTGGGGCCGGCCCCGGCTCCTAGGGTGGCGGGATGGCTGGCGACCGACCGATCGTGATCGTCTCCAACCGAGGTCCGGTGTCCTACCGGTTCGACGACGCCGGGGTCCCTCGGCCGAGGCGCGGCGCCGGGGGCCTGGTCTCGGGCCTGGCGCCGCTCGTGCGCCACACCGACACCCGCTGGATCGCCGCCGCCATGTCCGACGCCGACCGGGCGGCCGCCGCCGACGGCGCCACCGAGGCCGAGGGGTTCCAGGTCCACCTGCTCGGGTTCGACCTCGACACCTGGCGGGCCCACTACGACACCGTGTGCAACGAGGCGCTCTGGTTCGCCCACCACGGGCTGTTCGACCCCGTCTACGAGCCGGCGTGGCCTGCGGGCTGGGTGGAGGAGGCGTGGGCCGCGTACCGGGAGGTGGGCGAGGCCTTCGCCCGCACGGTGGCCGACGATGCGCCCGAGGGGGCCGCCGTGCTGGTGCAGGACTACCACCTGTGCCTGGTGGCCGCCGAGCTCCGGCACCGGCGCCCCGACCTGCGGCTCGTGCACTTCGCCCACACGCCGTTCGCGCCGCCGGTGCACCTGCGCGCCCTGCCGCGGACCGTGCGCCACGAGCTGCTCGAGGGGTTGGCGGCCTTCCACGCCTGTGGGTTCCACACGGCGCGTTGGGCCGGCGACTTCGAGGCGTCGTGCCGCGATGCCGGCGTGGTCCCGCCCGCCACCTTCGTGGCCCCGCTCGGCCCCGACCCCGACGACCTCGCCGCCACGATCGGCTCCGACGCCTGCCGCGCCGCCGGGGCCGAGCTCGACGCCCAGGTGGGCGAGCGGTCGTTCGTGGTGCGCGTCGACCGCATCGAGCTGTCCAAGAACGTCCTGCGCGGCTTCGGCGCGTTCGAGCGCTTGCTGGCCGCCGACCCCGACCGCCACGGCACGGTGGTGTTCAGGGCCTACGTCTACCCGTCGCCGGGGTGGCCGCCTACGACCGCTACCGAGCCGCGGTCGAGGCCCGGGTGGCCGAGATCAACGACCGCTTCGGCACCGACACCTGGACGCCCATCCTCTACGACCCCCACGACGACTATCCGCGCTCCATGGCCGCGCTCGCCCGAGCCGACGTCGTGGTCGTGAACCCGATCCGAGACGGGCTGAACCTCGTGGCCAAGGAGGCGTGCGTGGTCAACGAGCGCCAAGGCCAGCTCGTGCTGTCCCCCGAGGCCGGTGCCTGGGACGAGCTCGGGGCGCACGCCTGGCGGGCCGACCCGTTCGACATCGGCGGCACCGCCTCCGCCCTCGCCGCCGCCCTCGACGCGCCCGAGCCCGAGCGCCGCCGTCGGGCCGAGGGCCTGCGCGCCGCCGCGCTGGCCCGGACCCCGGCGACCTGGCTCGCCGACCAGCTGGCCGCCGCGGGCTGACGTGCGCATCCTCGCCGCACCCGACAAGTTCCGCGGCACCGCGTCGGCGCCCGAGGTGGCGGCGGCGGTGGCCGTCGCCGGGCGGACCGTGGGCGCCACCACCCATGAGGTGCCGTTGAGCGATGGCGGCGAGGGGTTCCTCGACGTGTTCGGCGGGGCGAACCGCACCACCACCGTCACCGGCCCGCTCGGTGCGCCGGTGGAGGCCGGGTGGCGCCTCGCCGGCCGCACCGCCGTGATCGAGATGGCCCGGGCCTCGGGCCTGGCGCTCGTGGGCGGGGCGGAGGGCAACGACCCGCTCGCCGCGTCCACCGTCGGCACCGGCGAGCTCATCGCCGCCGCCGTCGACGCCGGGGCCCGCCGGGTCTTCATCGGCCACGGGGGATCGGCCACCACCGACGGCGGCCTGCCCGCGCTGCGTGCCCTGTCGCCCGCCGCCCGGTTGCGCGGCGTGGAGCTGGTGGCCGCGGTCGATGTTCGGACCGCGTTCTTCGACGCCGCCGAGGTGTTCGGCCCACAGAAGGGCGCCACCCCCAGCCAGGTCGCACTGCTGAGCCGGCGCCTCGAGCGGTTGGCCCAGGTGTACCTCGAGGACCACGGCGTCGACGTCACGGCGCTCGAGGGGGCCGGCGCCGCCGGGGGCCTGGCCGGCGGGCTGGCCACGGTGGGTGCCTCGATCGTGTCGGGCTTCGAGCTCATCGCCGACGAGCTGGACCTGGCCGCCGAGGTGGAGGCGGCCGACCTGGTCGTGACGGGGGAGGGGTTCGTCGACGAGGCCTCGTTCCAGGGGAAGGTGGTGGGCGGCCTCGCCGCCCTGGCCGCCGAGTACGACGTGCCGGTGCTCGTGGTGGCCGGTGAGGTGTTCGACGGCGTCGATCACCGGGTGCCGTCGGTGAGCCTCGTGCGCGCGTGCGGTCGGGACCGCGCCCTGGCCGACACCGCCGCGTGCATCACCGAGGTGGTGGCGGCGCACCTGGCCGGCCTCGACCGCTGAAGCAGGGCCCGTCGCCCGTGCCTAACGTGCGGCCATGACCGATCTGTCCGATCTCGCCGCCCTCGACGCCACCGACCAGGCCGCCCTGGTCCGCTCGGGAGCGATCTCGGCCACCGAGCTCGTCCAGGCGGCGATCGACCGGGCCGAGGCCGTGAACGGCGAGCTCAACGCCATCATCCACCCGCGCTACGAGAAGGCCCTCGAGGAGGCGGCCGCCGAGCCCGCGGGCGACGCGCCGTTCGCGGGCGTGCCCTTCGTGCTCAAGGACCTCGACGGCATCGAGGCCGGCGAGCCGTTCCACGGCGGCACGCGCTTCCTCATGGAGCACGAGTACGTCCCCACCCGCAGCTCCGAGCTCACCGAGCGGTTCCGCCGGGCCGGCCTGGTGGTCATCGGCCGCACCAACACCCCCGAGCTCGGCCTGGTGACCACGACCGAGCCCGCCACCTACGGGCCCACGCGCAACCCGTGGGACACGGAGCGCTCCACCGGTGGGTCCAGCGGCGGGTCGGCGGCGGCCGCCGCGGCCGGGATCGTGCCGATGGCCCACGCCGGCGACGGTGGCGGATCCATCCGGATCCCGGCGTCGGAGTGCGGGCTGGTGGGGCTCAAGCCCTCCCGTGGCCGCATCACCATCGGGCCCGAGATCGGCGAGGCGTGGGGTGGGCTGGTGGCGCGCCTGGCGGTGACGCACACCGTGCGCGACACCGCCGCCCTGCTCGACGCGGTGGCCGGGCCCGGCGTGGGCGATCCCTACTGGGCGCCGCCCCCCGCCCGGCCCTACGCCCAGGAGGTGGGCGCCGACCCCGGCCCGCTCAAGGTCGGCGTCGCCATCCAGCCGCCCGACGGCACGTTCCGCACCGACCCGCAGGTGGCGGCGGCCACCGAGGCCACCGTCGCCCTGCTCGAGTCGCTCGGCCACCACGTGGAGGAGTCCCACCCGCGGGCGCTGAGCGAGGCGGCCCACGTCGACCACTTCCTCATCGCCTACAGCTCGTGGGTGGCCCGCGAGCTCGACCACCTGGCCGACGAGGTGGGCGCTCCCGTCACCGCCGACGGGTTCGAGCCGGGCACGTGGGCCATCGCCGAGATCGGCAGGACGGTGACCGCATCGCAGTACCTGGCCGCCATCGACGGGCTGCACGCCTTCACCCGCCACGCCGTGTCCTGGTGGGAGGTCGAGGGCTTCGACCTCCTGCTCACGCCCACCATCCCCGAGCTGCCGCCCACGCTCGGCCAGTTCCTGCCCACGCCGGACAACCCGCTCGCCGGCGTCTTCCGCGCCACGCCGATGGTGGCGTTCACGGCGCCGTTCAACATCACCGGCCAGCCCGCCATCTCCCTCCCACTGCACCAGAGCGTCGAGGGCCTGCCCATCGGGATGCAGCTCGTGGGCGCCCCGGCCCGCGAGGACCAGCTCATCGCCGTGGCCGCCCAGCTCGAGACCGCCCTGCCCTGGCGCTCGCGGCGCCCGGCGGTCTGGTCCGGCGCCTGACCCACGCGAGGACGCAGCAGGGGTACCGCACGGTCGCCGGGGTGGCTCGGCGAACCTCACGCGCGAAATCGGCGCGAACGCGGCTGGGGTACCGCACGTTCGCCGGGGTGGGGGTGGGGGTAGGGTCGGGGCGACAACCGAATCCGGGGAGCTCGGGGGACACCGGGCTGAGAGGACGGCTGGCCGCAGGCCCCCGCCGTCGACCCGCAAGACCTGATCTGGGTAATGCCAGCGGAGGTAGCTCGTGTCCCGTTCCCGTCCCCTCTCGTTGCTCCTGGTGGCCGCGCTCGCCGTGGGGGTGCTCGCCGGCTGCACCGACGACCCCGAGCCCGTGGCCACCACCGCACCCGCCGCCGACGGCGCGCCGTGCCGGCCCGATCGCCTGCCCCGCGCCATCGACGCCTCCGACGTCGCCGACGCCGACGTCGACGGCACCACCGTCACGCTGGTCACCCACGACTCCTTCGCCGTGTCCGACGGCACCTTCGACGAGTTCACCAAGCAGACCGGCATCACGGTGAAGGTGCTCCAGACCGGCGACGCCGGCACGCTCGTGAGCCAGTCGATCCTCACCGCCGGCAAGCCGGTGGCCGACGTGCTCTACGGCATCGACACCACGTTCCTGTGCCGGGGCACGCGCGCCGGGCTCTTCACGCCCTACGCCCCGGCGGCGCTGGCCGACGTCGACGACTCGCTCGAGCAGGACCCCGACCACCTGGTGACGCCGATCGACGTCGGCGACGTCTGCCTCAACTACGCCAAGGCCGCCTACCCCGACCCGGCCGACGCGCCGCAGGACCTCGAGGACCTCGCCGACGAGCGCTTCGCCCGCCAGTTCGTGACCGAGAACCCCGAGTCGTCGTCGCCGGGGCTCGCGTTCCTGCTCGCCACCATCGCCGAGTACGGGCCCGACGGCTGGCAGGCCTACTGGAAGCGGCTCCGGGCCAACGGGGTGGAGGTCACCAGCGGTTGGGAGGAGGCCTACGACGGCTCGTTCGGCGCCGGGTCGGGCGACCGCTCCATCG
>JAHBSN010000179.1 GCA_019639095.1 Actinomycetota bacterium | reverse complement strand
GCCTCGGCATCGCCACCGTCGACGTCGGGGTGGCGCAGCTGTCGATGCACTCGGCGCGAGAGCTCTGCGGGGCCGACGACCCGCCCCGCCTCGCCGCCGCCCTCGCCAGCTTCCTCGTCCGATGAGCGGGCGGTGAACCCCGTCGAGGCCGCGCGCCTGCTCGACGTGGGGCTCGACGATCCCTGGGACGACGTCCGCCGGGCGTACCGGGCCCACATCCGTGCCCACCATCCCGACCGGGCCGGCCCGGGGTCGTCGGATCGGGCGGCGGGGATCATCGAGGCCTACGCGGTGCTCGTGGCCCACCGCACCGGCGCGCCGGGGGCCGATGCCACGGCCGCGGCCGCCCGACCCACCGAGCCGCCGGCTCGGGCCCCGCTGCGCCGGGCCTGGACCGAGGAGCCGCTCGGACCGGTGCCCGGCGTGGCACGCGTCGACGACGACACCCTGGCGCTGGACGCCCCCGCCGACGAGACGTTCCGCTGGCTCACCGAGGCGGCCAACGACATCGGCGAGATCACCTACGTGGATCGGTCGGTCCCGATCCTCGAGGTGCTGTGCCGCTTCGAGGGCGAGCCGGCCACGTCGCTGGTGATCACCCTGCAGGGCCGCAACGACGGCACCGAGGCGTTCTGCACCGCCGAGTCGATCGAGGCGCGGCCGGCGCCGCCCACGGCGGCGGTGGTCGACCTGCTCGAACTGGCCCTGCGCCGCCGCCAGGAGCAGTGACGCCAGGAGCGCCCCCGCCGCCCGGACGCCGCGCGCCGGTCAGCCGTAGTCGACCTCGGCCTCCCAGTCGACGACCCCTTCGGGGTTGATGGGCATGCCCCGCACCCGGGTCTCGAAGTGCAGGTGCGGGCCCGTGGAGAGCCCGGTGGACCCGACGTAGCCGATCAGGTCGCCACGCTTGACCACCTGGCCCGGCTTCACCGCGATGCGGCTCTGGTGGCCGTAGAGCGTGCCGAGCGAGTGGCCGTGGTCGATCACGGTGGTGTTGCCGTAGCCGCCGCGCACCTCGGCCAGGACGACCACGCCGTCGGCCGGGGCGTAGATCGGATGCCCCGAGGGCGCACCGATGTCGCCGCCGGCGTGGAGGCGCACGATCCCGAGGATCGGGTGCAGCCGGGGGCCGAACGCCGAGCCGATGCGGTAGCCCGGGATGGGCGTGGTGATCTCGACGTCGCCGGGCACCCAGTCGGGCTGGTCCTTCTGGCGGTCGGCGAGGATCATGGCCACGCCGTCCGACGTGGTCATCTCGGCGTTGATCCGACCCTCGATGAGGGCCTTCTTGCCCTGCACGGCGCGCAGGGCGGTGGCCTCGTTGAAGATCTCGACGTTGACCTGGTCCACCAGGTCGCGCTGGTTGTCCCGGGCTCCGGCCAGGTACGCCGTGGCGTCACGCACGTCGTCTCGACGGGCCCGCGCGGTGCGCGCCGTGCGCTTGGCCTTGCGGTCGATGGCCTTGCGCTCCTCACGGGCGCGCGCCAGGGCCTTCACCAGCACGTCGGTGTCGCCCACGATGGCCTTGGAGTACGCGATGGCCCGACCGGCGTCGTCGCTGTCCTCGGCGCTGAGCAGCGCCTCGAGCATGCCGCTGTTCTCACCGCCGGTGACGTAGGAGGCCACGATCTGGCGACGGAGCCGCTCCTTGGCGCGCGCCACCTTCCGCTCGGCCGACCGGAGCGCCGCCGCCTGGCGGGCGGCCTGCTCCTGCGCCTCCTGCAGGGCCATCTGGGTGGCCACCAGCTCGGTCTCCTTGGCGTGGACCTGGGCCTCGAGGGCATCGAGCTCGGCGGTGAGGCGGGCCTGCTCGGCGCGGGCCTTCTCGACCCGGGCGAGCAGGGTGCTCTCCTCGCCGAGGACCTCGTCCCACTCCCCCTTCAGCTCGGCGCTGGACTCCTCCTGCGCCGACCGGACCGGGCGCGCCGGCGCGCCGGAAGAGGTGGGGGCGGCCACCACGGTGGCCAGCATCCCCGCCACGACCACGGCGAACGCCGCACGACGGCGACCGATGGCGGCGAACCTCAAGCGTGTGCCTCCTTGCGCGCGAGGACCGTCCTCGCCGTGACTCCCCTGCGGGGCAGGGTAGTCCGTCACCTCCTATCGGCAGCTGTCGCCCGAAGGTGGAGGGGTCAGCGCGGCGGCCACTCCTCGGCGTCGGCCAGCAGCTGGTCGCGGAAGTCGGGGTGGGCGATCGAGGCGAGGGCCCGGGCCCGCTCCCGGGTGGTGCCGCCCCGCAGCTCGGCCACGCCGTACTCGGTGACCACGACGTCGAGCTGGTGGCGGGGCGTGGTCACGATGGTGCCCGCCGGGAACTGGCTGGCGATCCGGGAGCGGCGAACCCCATCGATCACCGTGGACGAGCGCAGGCAGATGAGCGAGCGGTCCTCGAGCTCGAGGCCCGACGACGCCACGAAGTCCTCGTGGCCGCCGATGCCGGAGAACTGGGCGCCGCCCAGCGTGTCGGCCACCGCCTGGCCGGCGAGGTCCACCGCCAACGCCCCGTTGATGGAGACCATCTTCGAGTTCTGGGCGATGAGCTCGGGCGAGTTGACGACGTGCACCGGCAGGAACGCCACCTCGTGGTTGTCGTCGAGCCAGTCGTAGAGCTCGCGGGTGCCGGCGGCGAAGGTGGTGATCGAGTGGCCGTCGAAGATCCCCTTGCGGTTGGTGACCTTGCCGGCCAGGTGCAGCTTCATCAGGCCGGTGGTGAACATCTCGGAGTGGATGCCGAAGTCGCCGCAGGGCCCGTCGGCCAGGATCGACGCCACCACCGACGGGATGCCGCCGATGCCGGTCTGCAGGGTGCACCCGTCGGTCACGAAGCCGGCCACGTGCTCGGCGATCGCCCGCTCGGCGTCGGACACCTCCACGGGCTCGCCGATCACGAACGGCTCGCGATCGGACTCCACCAGCACGTCGATGTCGTCGACGTGGATGCGGTGGCCGTGCTCGCCCAGCCCGTGGGTGCGCGGGTAGCGGGGGCTCACCTCCACCACGAGGACGCGGTCGGGGTCGGCGGCGGCCTTGTGGATCTCGCCCACCGTGGCCCCGGCGTGGAGCGACAGGCTGCACCAGCCGTCGGCGTCGGGCGGCGCGGCTGCGGTGCTCATCACGCGCGGGTTGATGCGCTCGAGCAGCGGGGCGAAGCGGCGGAAGTCGGCCGGCACGAACTCGATGGCGCCCCCCTGGTCGTGCATCAGGCGCTCGAGCGGGCCGAAGAACCCCGAGAGGAACCGGACGCCGGGCTTGCCGAAGACCTCGTAGAAGTCGGTGAGGAGCGCCCCGGTGACGAGGAGGTCCTCCCAGTCGTCACGTCCGCCGAGGGCGTGCAGGAAGGCGCCCGGGTGTCCCGGGCCGAGGGGGATGCCGACGATGTCGACGGGACGGACGAGCGCCGCAGCTTGGTCGGCGGAGAGGTGCTTGGCCATGCCGTCGGAACCTACTTCGCCCCCCACCCCCACCCCGGCGAATGTGCGGTACCGCAGCCGCGTTCGCGCCGATCTTGCGCGTGGAGTTCGCCGGGCACCGGCGCGTCGGAGGGGCTACCAGCCGAGCTCGTCGCAGCCGGTGTGGTCCTGGGGCTCGATCTGGAGCGTGGCGTGGGCGATGCCCCACCGCTCCCCCAGGAGGTCGCGGGCCTGGTCCAGCACGTCGTGGTGGTCGGCGGTGGACGCCACCACCAGGTGGGCCGACGCCACCTCCATGTCCGAGGTGAGCGTCCACACGTGCAGGTCGTGCACGTCCACCACCGCGTCGAGGTCGCGCAGGCCCCGCTCCACGTCGTCGAGGTCGAGCTCCGGGGGTGCGGCCTGGATGAGGATGCGGAGGGCCTGACCGCCCAGCCGCCAGGTTCGCGGCAGGATGAACAGCCCGATGCCGACGCCGACCACGGGGTCGACCCAGGTCCACCCGGTCACCCCGATCACGGCGGCGGCCACGATCACCCCCACCGATCCGAGGGTGTCGGCCACCACCTCGAGGTAGGCGCCGCGCAGGTTGAGCGACTCGGCCGCGCCCGGCCGCAGGAGGGCGAACGCGACCAGGTTGGCCACGAGGCCGAGCACCGCCACCGCCAACATGGGACCGGCGATCACCTCGGCGGGGTCGCCGATGCGCCGCACCGCCTCCACGAGCACGTACACCGCCACCCCCACCAGCAGGACGGCGTTGGCGAGGGCGGCGAGGATCTCGAGGCGGTACAGCCCGAAGGTGCGATGGGACCGAGCGCTCCCGCGGGTGGCGAGCTGGATGGCGGCGAGCGCCATGCCGATGCCGAGCACGTCGGTGAGCATGTGCCCGGCGTCGGAGATCAGCGCGAGGGAGCTCGTGGCCCACCCGGCCACGAACTCCACCACCATCAGCAACGACAGCACCCCGAACGCGGCGGCCAGCCGGCCCCGGTGGCGCTCCCCGGCCCGCACGGAGGCGTGCGAGTGGGAGTGCCCGTGGGAGTGCCCGGCGCCCGTCACCCCCTCAGGTGTAGCGGACGGGGAACTCCTTGAGGGCGTTCAACCAGCCGATGCGCAGGCGGCTGGGCTCGCCGAGGGCGCTGATGTCGGGGAGGTGGTCGGCGATGGCGTTGAACATGAGGTCGATCTCGAGCTTCGCCAGGTTCGCGCCCACGCAGTAGTGGACGCCGCCGCCGCCGAAGCCCACGTGGGGGTTCGGGTCCCGGGTGATGTCGAAGCGGTGCGGGTCGTCGAACACCGCCTCGTCGAAGTTGGCCGAGCTGTACACCAGCCCGACCCGCTGCCCGGCGGCGATCTCGGTCTCCCCCACCACGGTGTCCTCGGTGGCCGTGCGCTGGAACATCACCACCGGGGTGGCCCACCGGACCACCTCGTCGGCCGTGGTGGCGGGGCGCTCGGCCTTGTAGAGCTCCCACTGCTCGGGGTTGTCGAGGAACGCCTTCATGCCGTGGCTGATGGCGTTGCGGGTGGTCTCGTTGCCGGCGACGGCCAGGATCAGGATGAACCAGGCGAACTCCTCGGAGCTCAGGATCTCCTCGTCGGTGCTCGCCACGAGCTTCGAGATGATGTCGTCCATCGGGCAGGCCTTGCGCTCCTCGCCGATGGTGACGGCGTACCCGAGCAGCTCGGCCGCCGCCACCTGCGGGTCGGCGTCGAAGTCGGGGTCCACCGATCCCATCATCGAGTTGGACCACTCGAAGATCTGGCGGCGGTCGTCCTGGGGGAACCCCATGAGGTCGGCCAGCGCCTGGAGCGGGAGCTCCGACGCCACGTCGAACACGAAGTCGCCCTCGCCCTTCGCCTTGGCGGCGGTGACGATGCCCTCGGCCTTCTGCCGGAGCGCCTCCTCGATCTTCGACACGCCTCGGGGCGTGAACACCCCCCGCGAGACGATGCCGCGCACCTTGGTGTGGTGGGGTCCGTCCATGTTGAGCAGCATCTGCCGCTGCATGGCCCGCTCGTCGGGACCGGTGCCGCCGTCGAAGCGCACGATGGCCGTGTTCTCCTCCGACGACCACCCGGAGCGGGCGCTCGAGATGGCCTTCACGTCCTCGTGGCGGGTGGCCAGCCAGAACCCGCCGTCGTCGTAGCCGGTGTCCTCCCGGGTCTGGGGGTTCCAGTAGAGGGGGCGGTTCTGGCGGAGCGTGGCGAAGGCGGGCAGCGGCACGCCCGCCTGGATGGTGTCGGGATCGGTGAAGTCGGTTCCCGGGGCGACCGGGCAGCGCTCGATGCCGGCCACGTCAGGCCTCGGCGCCCTGGCCCATGAGGCGGTTCATGCGTTCGGTGGACTCGATGCACTCCTCCACCATCTCGAAGATGACGTCCTTCGACGGGCGCATCTTGTCGAGGCGGCCCACGATCTGGCCCACCGGGTTGAACTGCACGTCCTTGGCCTGCTCGGGATACTTGTGGCCGCGCTGCACGGCGTTGGAGGTGACCATGAACTGCATGGGCATGCCCAGGGGCTTGGGGTTGCCCTCGGCCTCCCAGGCGTCGGTCCACTCGTTGCGGAGCATGCGGCACGGCTTGCCCGTCCACGAACGGCTGCGCAGCGTGTCGCGGCTGGTGGCGTCGAAGTAGCTCTGCATCTGCGCCGGCGGCACGTCGGCCTCGGCCACGGTGAGCCACAGCGATCCGGTCCACACGCCCTGCGCGCCCATGGCCAGCGCCGCGGCCATCTGCCGGCCGCTGCCGATGCCGCCGGCGGCGAGCATCGGGGTGTCGCCGAGGACGTCGAGCACCTCGGGCCACAGCACCATCGAGCCGATCTCGCCCGTGTGGCCGCCACCCTCGGTGCCCTGGGCGATGACGATGTCGACGCCGGCCGCCTTGTGGCGGGCCGCCTGCGAGGCCGAGCCGCAGAGCGCGGCGATGAGCTTGCCCTTGCTGTGCACGTTCTCGATGACGTCGGGCGGCGGGGTGCCCAGCGCGTTGGCGAGCAGCGCGACCTTCTCGTGCGACAGGGCGATCTCGGCCTGCGGACCGGCGATGGCCGTGCCGAAGCCGATGAGCTCGCGCATCCGCTCCTCCTCGGGCAGCTCGGGCACGTTGTGCTCGGCCAGCAGCTTCTGGACGAAGTCCCGGTGCTCCTGCGGGATGAGGGCCTTGAGCTCCTCCTCGAGCTTGTCGGCGTCGGTGGCGCCCATGCCCTCGTACTTGCCGGGGATCACGATGTCGACGCCGTAGGGGTGGTCACCGATGTGCTCGTCGATCCAGTCGAGCTCGATCTCGAGCTGCTCGGGGGTGAAGCCCACGGCGCCGAGCACGCCGAGGCCGCCGGCCTTGCTCACCGCCACCACGACGTCTCGGCAGTGGGTGAAGGCGAAGATCGGGAACTCGATGCCGAGCTTCTTGGCGAGGTCGGTCTGCATGGCGGTGGTGCTCCGTTGGGATCGGGATCGGGATGGATCAGGTGTCGGACGTGGCGGTGGCGAGGCCGAGGATGCGGTGCAGGCCGTCGACCACGGCGGCCTGGGGGACGACGGCGGGCTCCAGCCGGTGCTGGAACGCCAGGCCCAGCAGCAGGCCGATGACCTGCGTGGCGAGGTCGTCGGACGGTGCGGGCAGGGCGAAGCCGAGCTCGTCGGCCCAGCGCTCGAGGCCACCGGCCAGGCCGGCGCGCATCACCGAGAAGCGCTGCGCACCCACCTCGCCGAGCAGCGGATCGCGAGCCGCGTGGAGCCAGAGCTCGAACTCGAGCAGGAGCCAGGCGTCGCCGCCGCCGCGATCGCTGCGGACGATGCCGCCCCACAGCTCGGCCAGCCGGCCGTCGAGGTCGGACTCGTCCTCGAGGCTGGCGGTGAGGTCCACCACGGTCTGCTCGACCCAGAGCTCGAGGAGCGCCACCAGCAAGCCCTCCTTGCCGCCGAAGTGGTCGTAGAGGGCGCCGGTGGTGCGGTCGGCGGCCGTGGCCACCGCCTCGGCGGAGGTGGCGTGGAACCCCTTCCGGGCGAAGAGGTCGGCCGCCGCCTGCAGGAGCTGGGCGCGCGTCTCGGCCCGTCGTTGCTCCTGCGTGCGCCCCATCGCCGGACAACTTACATCGGATGCCCGATGTATGTCGGACGGCCGATGTCGGCCGCGGCGGGCGGCCTCAGCCGCGTCGCTTCGACGCCGGCGGCCGGGGCTTGCCGCTGCGGCGCTTCTTGGTGCCGGTGGCGGGGATCCCCGCCGCCTCGAGCGCCTCGCGCTTCGCCTTGCGCCGCGACGCGCCGCTGGGGCGGACCTTCGGCGACGCGCCCAGCGAGCGCTCGAGCGGATCCGCCGGAGCCGGCGCCCCGGAGCCGGCCGGCTTCGCCTTGGCGGCAGCGCGAGCGGCCCGCTCGGCGTCGTCGAAGGCCTCTCGACGGCGCTCGGCCCGGTTGGGGCCGCGCTCGGCGCCATCGATGGCCGACGCCCGGGTGGACCACGGCGAGGACAGGTCGGCCACCTCGCGCTCGGTGCGACCCGGCCGCGACGAGCGCGCCGGGCGCGCCGTGCGGTCCGCCGCCCTCGAGCGATCGGCGGCGTTC
>JAHBSN010000178.1 GCA_019639095.1 Actinomycetota bacterium | reverse complement strand
GCCGAGGACGAGGCGGTGCTCGCCGACCACGCCGAGGGCGTGGCCCGCGGCGTGATCGGTTCTCCGCACTTCTTCACCCGGTCCGGCGGCTTCTTCTGCCCGGCGCTCGACGTCAGCCGCGACGAGCAGGGCCACCTCCGCATCCTCGCCGACCCCGAGGGGTTCGAGGCGTTCCTCGCCTCCTGCTTCGACGATCCGGCCTAGGCCCGCGGCCGGGCCCGCGAGTTCGTCGCCACGACCCATTGACTACTAGGTAGCTAGGTTTGCTATGTTTGGTGGTCATGGGAGGAGATCTCGCCTTCGTGGCCCTGGCCGGCTTCTGCGCATCGCTCGTGGACGGGGCGCTCGGCATGGGCTTCGGGCCCACCAGCTCGAGCATCCTGCTCGGGGTCGGCCTCCCGCCGGCATCGGTCTCCACCACGGTCAACCTGGCCAAGGTCGCCACCGGGATCGCCTCGTCGATCTCGCACTGGCGGTTCCGCAACATCGACCACCGCCTCGTCCTCCAGCTCGCCGTCCCCGGCGCGCTGGGCGCGCTGCTGGGCGTGACGGTCCTGTCCAACGTCGACGCCGCCACGCTGCGCCCGGTGCTGGCTGTGCTCCTGCTCGTGATCGGCCTGCGCATCCTCCTGCGCTACAGCCGGCCGATCGCCGTGAAGGCCGAGGAGTTCACCGACCTCGACCACGACCCCGACAAGATGCCCCCGTTCGACGACCGCGGCGTGGAGGTGGTGGCCGCGGCCGGCGGGCTCACCAACGGCATGATCGGCGCGTGGGGCCCGGTGGTCACCCCGTTCCTCATGCACCGCGAGCTTCCGCCGCGCTTCGCCGTGGGCTCGGTGAACACCGCCGAGGTGGCGGTGGCCATGGTGTCGGCCACCTCTCTCATCGCCGCCCTCGGCAGCGGCGGCCTCGACGTGGGCATCGTGATCGCCATGCTCGCCGGCGGCGTGGTGGCCGCCCCCGTGGCGGCCTGGTTCGTGCGCAAGGTGCCGCCCCGCCCCATGGGGGTGGCGGTGGCCGCGCTCCTCCTGCTCACCAACGCTCGCGAGCTCAGCAGCTGGGCCGAGCTCGGCGCCGCTCGCTGGTGGGTCTACGCCCTCCTCGTGGCCCTGGTGACCGCCGCCGCCCTGCGCCCGCGGGTGCAGCGGGCCCAGGGCGGCGCGGTGGCGGCCACCGCCTGACTACGAGCCGGCGCCCACCGACTCGACCTCGGCAGCACCGGCGTGGGCGTCGGCCACCAGGGCGTCGAGCTCGGGGTCGTCGTGGTGGCCCTCGACGTCGACGTTGGGCAGCACCCGGTCGAGCCAGCGGGGCAGCCACCAGTTCTTGTCGCCCAGGAGCTCCATGGTGGCGGGCACCAGCAGGAGCCGGACCACCGTGGCGTCGAGCAGGATCGCCATGGCCAGGCCGGTGCCCATCAGCTTCACGGTCCGGTCGTTCTCGAGGATGAACGAGCCGAACACGAAGACCATGATCGCCGCCGCCGCGGTGATCACCTTGGCCGTGGCGGCCAGGCCGTCGGCCACCGAGGTGCGGCTGTCGCCGGTGCGGTGCCACTCCTCGCGGATCCGCGACAGCAGGAAGACCTCGTAGTCCATCGAGAGGCCGAAGACGATGGCGAAGAGCATCATCGGCATCCACGGCTCGATGGGCGCGGGTTGCACCCCGGTGATGTCCGACGCCCACCCCCACTGGAAGAGGGCGACGATGATGCCGTAGGCGGCGCCGATGGACAGCAGGTTCATCACCACGGCCTTGAGCGGCACGAGCAGCGAGCGGAACACCGCCATCAGCAGCAGGAACGAGAGGATCAGCACCGCGCTGAAGAAGTAGGGCAGCCGTCCGGCGAGCAGGTTGGCGAAGTCGATGCTCACCGCCACCTGGCCGGTGACGAGCACCTCGGCCCCGGCCCTGTCCTCGAGCGGCGGCAGGATGTCGTGGCGCAGCCGGCTCACGAGCGCGCTGGTGGCCTCGTCCTGGGGTCCGGTCTTGGGCACCACGAACCACCGGACGGCGCTCGGCGAGGCCGGGTCGTTGGGCTGGGCCGGCGCGGCGAAGGCCACGTTGGGGTCGGCGGCCACGGCCTCGGTGATGGCCTGCAGGGCGGCCTGGTCCGTGGACGGGCCGACCTCGGCCACCAGCAGCAGCGGGCCGTTGAACCCGGCCCCGAAGCCGTCGACCAGCAGGTCGTAGGCCTTGCGCGTGGTGGTGCTCTCGTCGAAGTTGCTCTCGTCGGAGAACCCGAGGCGCAGGCCGAGCACGGGCACGGCCAGGATCAGCAGGGCCAGGCCCGACGCGGTCGCCACCGTCCAGGGCCGGTGCTGCACGACCCGGCTCCAGCGGAACGCCCAGGTCTCGCGCAGCGGCTTGGGCGGGCGCCGGGGGACCTCGCGCTTGAGCGGTCCGACGAAGAAGCCGGCGATCAGCACCACCGCCGCAACCGGGAAGAACACGGTGAGCGCGGTGAGCTTGAGGCCGACGCCCACGAGCCCCACCGCCACCAGCCCGGCGGCGATGAGGCCCCGCCAGCGGGTGACCTCCACCCGCTCGCCGGCGAAGCCGAGCAGCGCCGGCATCAGCGTGAGCGAGGCGAGGACGGTGACGAGCACCACCGACGACGCCGCCACGGCCAGGCCCTGCACGAACGCCACGTTCATCAGCAGCATGCCGAGCAGGGAGATCACCACGGTCATGCCCGCGAAGAGCACTGATCGCCCGGCGGTGTCCATGGCGATGCCGATCGACTCCCGCACGGTGTGACCGGCGTGCAGCTGCTCCCGGTACCGGGTGACGATGAGCAGCGCGTAGTCGATGCCGACGCCGAGGCCGATCATCACCCCCAGGAAGGTGGCGAACTCGGGCACCGAGAGCACGTTGCTCAGCAGGGTGACGCAGGCCGTGCCGATCCCGATGCCGAACAGCGCGGTGCCCACGGGCAGGCCCATGGCCAGCACCGAACCGAACGCCACGATGAGGATCACGATGGCGAAGGCGAGACCGAGGACCTCCGAGGACGGCTCCTCGAACTCGGCGAAGATGAACCCGCCGCGCTCGACGGTGAGCCCGTCGATCTCCGGGGTGTTCTCGATGATGAGGTTGCGCACCTTGGCGGCCTCGGGCTGGCCGGTGTCGAGCGGGAGCTCCACGTTGGCGTAGGCGATCTTGCCGGCACCAGGGCCCTGCGAGGAGATCTGCGAGGCGCCCTCCTCGCTGTAGGGGCTGACCACCCGCGTGACCTTGGGCGCGTCGGCCACCTTGGCGAAGAGGGCCTCCATGGCCTCCTTCACGGCGGGGTCGTCGACCCCCTGCTCGGCCCGGAACACGATCGTGCCCGTCTGGCCGGCGCCCTGCCCGCCGAAGCTGTCCTCCAAGACGTCGAACCCGCGCTTGGACTCCACGTCGGGAAGGTTGAAGTCGTCCTTGAACCCGTTGCCGACCGCTCCCTGCGCAACGCTGAAGACCACCAGCGCCACGATCCAGGCGCCCAGCACGAGCCACCGCTTGTCGTGCATCCACGGACCCAACCGGGGGAACACCCCCTTCGGCGCGCCGCTGTCCGATCGTTCCGCTTCGTCTGTCCGCACGGCGCGGCACGCTACCGGGCGTGGGCCTCGGTTCCTCCGGCCTTTCCGAACGGGAGGCGGGCCACCACGACCATCACCACCGAGCCGACGGCGAAGCCCACCACGGCCGACGCGAGGGTGTTGACCAGCCAGGCCAGGAACCCACCGATCCCCGCGACGTCGTGCACCGCGTGCTCGAGGTCGTGCACCAGGTGGTACGGCCAGTGCCAGCCCAGCTCGTCGGCGCCGGCCAGGAGGATGTGGCCGCCGACCCACAGCATGGCGGCGGTGCCGATGATCGAGAGCCAGGCGAGCAGCTTGGGCATCCCGGCCACCAGCATGCGGCCGGCACGCTGCGCCGACGGCGAGTCCCGCTCGGCGAGCTCGAGCCCCACGTCGTCCATCTTCACGATGACGGCCACCACCCCGTAGACCGCGACGGTGATCACCACCCCGACGATGGCGAGGATGACGGCCCGGCTGAGCAGCGGCTCGTCGATGACCTCCTTCAGGGCGATCACCATGATCTCGGCCGACAGGATGAAGTCGGTGCGGATCGCCCCGGAGACGGTGCTGGCCTCGGCGTCGGCTCCCACCGCGGCGGCCGGCACGTCGTGGTCGTGGTCGTCGTGCTTGAGCGCGTGCACCACCTTGTGGGCGCCCTCGTAGGCCAGGAACGTGCCGCCGAACATCAAGATGACCTCCACCAGCGTGGGGGCGATCTCGCTCAGCAGCAGGGCGGCCGGCGTGATGAACAGCAGCTTGTTGCGCAGCGAGCCGACGGCGATCTTCTTGATGATCGGGAGCTCGCGCTCGGCGGCCAGCCCTCGGACGTAGGTGGGGGTGACCGCGGCGTCGTCGACCACCACCCCCGCCGCCTTCACGCTGGCCTTGCCGGCGGCGGCACCGACGTCGTCGACCGACGCCGCGGCGAGCTTGGCCAGCGCCGCCACGTCGTCCAGCAACCCGACCAGACCGCCTGCCATGCCTTCCCCTCCCGCTGCCTTGGTCCGAGCACGCTAGCGGCGCCCGTGGGTCGGGCCGCCGTGGTCGGGGCCGCCGCGGTCGGGCCGCGCTGCTCGGGCGGCGGCGTAGGCGCCGGTGGCCGTGCCACGTGGACCCGGCGGAAACGGTGACCGGCTGGCACGCCGGAGTCACGTAGCCGGCCACGGCGCCGAAGCACCCCTGGTGCGCAGCAGGAAACGCCCCTGCGAGCCACCGATCGTGGCAGCGCCACCCAGCCGCGCCCACCGAGGACGTGCCGCCGCTCAGCGCTCCTCGACCCGGAGGGCCCGGATCCAGCGCGGGTCCCACGCACGATCCACGTCGTCGGCGGGCGGCATCGGCGAGAGCCCGGCCGGCCACAGCGGCGATGCGCCCTCCGCCGAGATGAGGTCTCCGAGCGGCCGTTCCAGCACGTTCCACAGTCCACGGTGCTCGGCGAGCGGCTCGACGTCGGTGCTGGCGAGCCACCAGTCGGAGAACGCGAGCTCGCGCTGGAGGTCGGCGTAGCGGTGGCGGCCGGCCCAGGCCGCCTCGGCGTAGCCGAGCAGGTGCGTCCGCAGCGACGGGAAGGGAGCCGAGGTCGTCAGCGCCGCACTGCTCCACACCGCCACGGGGGACCGTTCGAGCTCCTCGGCCCCGAGCACCACGCTCCAGTTGTCACGCTCCTGCGCGCCGATCGGCAGCCAGTGCGGAGCGCCCAGCCCGGTCCGGAAGACGTCGAGGGTCTGCAGGCACTGGTCGAGGGGCATGCGGAGCTCGGCCCAGGGCGACACCAGGTCGGTGCGCAGGAACTCCTCCACCTCCGCGGTGAGGCGGTCGGGCAGGACGGCCGTCCGCAGGGAGGCGACGTCGTCGGCGCTCCAGGCCTGGAGGCGGATGGGCTCCGATGCCAGCCCGCCCACGGCCGCCTCCATCGCCGCGGCCACCTCCCGCATCGTGCCCGGCAGCTCCAACGCCGATGCCACCGGCCCGGTGGAGCTCTCCCTTGGCACCCCGGGGGTGGGGGCGGCGACCTGGCCCCTGTCGCTGGTGCAGGAGCCGAGCGCGACCGACGCAGCACCGCCGATTGCCGTCTGCAGGAACCGTCGCCGCCGCACGGAGGCCAGTGTGCACGATCTCCGCGGTGCCCGGCGGCTCGGTGCGGTCGGACACGGACCCGGCCGCCGGGTGGGAGGATGGGGCCGACCGACGACGGGGGGAAGCGGTGGCGAGCCAGGGGTTCGACGAGGGGTGGTTCGAAGCGGCGCGGGACCTCGTGGCCGGGTTGCCCGATCGTCCCGGGCTGGACTGCTCGCTCCAGTTCGAGGCCGACGGCCTTCGCTGGCGGCAGGTGGTCGTGGCCGGCCGGGTGGCCGACTGGTCCCTCGGCGAGGTCGCCGACCCGGACCTCGTGGTGCGGATGCCGCTCGACGCGGCCCGGGCCGCGCATCGGCCCGACGCCGACGGCGACGAGGCACTGGCCCGCTGCACGCTCGTGCTGCCCGACGGCCGGGAGGGGCCGGCACCTCCGCTCGACCTGCCGGCGCACCCCGACCTCGACTCGGTGCCCGAGGTGCCGGGCGCCGACCTGACCGTGCAGTTCCACCTGGCCCGGGGACCCTTCGGCGACGTGAACGCCTGGCAGTCCACCGTCGACGGCCGGCTCGACGAGATGGGCCTCGGCGAGCTCGAGGAGCCCGACATCGTGATCGGCGCCACCTACCGGGCCATGGCCGAGCTCCGCGCCGGGACGCGGACGCTCCTCGAGCTCCTCGCCGACGGGGCCACCGTCCGCGGCGAGGAGGGCCCGCTCATGCTGTTCGCCGGCCTGGAGGAGGCACCCGAGCTGCAGGCGGTCAAGCGATCGTGCAGCCGATCGGCCACCGTGCTCGGCGCGCTTGGCGAGGTGCGGGCCGATCCGGTGTTCCAGGCCGCCCTCGCCGCCCTGACCGAGGGCCCCAGGTGACTGCGGTGGAGCTCGCCCTCCCCGAGACCACCGCCCGGCTGGAGGCCGAGGTCGGCGACGCCATCTTCACCAGGGGCGCCCAGCTCGCGATCCGGGTGGGCGACGCGCCGGCGGTCACCAGCGCCGTGGGCGACGACGGCCGGGGCCGGCCCGTGGCCGACGACACGGTCTTCCGCGTCTACTGCACCATCAAGCCGGTGACCGCCGTGGCGGTGGCCCGGCTCGTCGACGCCGGCGAGCTGGACCTCGACGAGCCGCTGGGCGGCCTCGTCGCCGAGCTACCGGCCGTGGCCGAGGGCACCGTCACCCTGCGCGACGTCCTGTCGCACGCGGCAGGGCTCCACCGACCGGGCGGCGTGGAGATCGAGCTGATCGCGCCCGAGCGGCGGGCCGCGCACTTCGCGTCGGTCCGGCGCGACCCCCGCTTCCGCGTGGGCGTCGACGTCGCCTACAGCGAGCGGTTCGCCTGGCACGTGCTGGGCCTGGTGCTCGAGCGGGTGAGCGGACAGCCCCTCCGCGAGCACCTCCGCGAGGCGGTGCTCGATCCGCTCGGCATGGCCGACACCTGGATCGGGATGACCGACGAGGAGTACGACGCGGTGGCGCCGCGCATCGGCCTCAACCACGACATGCGCACCCAGCACTCGTTCCCGATGCTGCTCGAGCGCGGGCGGCGCATGTGCACCGAGGTCAACCCCGCCCACGGCGGCTACACCACCGCCACCGACCTGGCGACGTTCTATGCCGCCCTGGTGGCCCAGCTGCGCGGCGCCGAGGACCCCGCGCTGCCGTCGGCCGAGACGCTGCGCACCTTCACCTCGCCGGTCCGACCCGCCACGCTCGACCGCATCCTCGACCGGGAGTGCGCGCACGGGCTCGGGTTCATGGTCGACCTCGCCGGGCACGAGTTCGGCCCCCTGGTGTCGGCGTCGTCGTTCGGCCACAGCGGGAACGTCGGCTCGTCGTTCGCGTGGGCCGATCCCGACCACGACCTGGCCGTGGCGGTGATCTTCAACGGCATCGTCGACCCCGCCTCGGCCTTCACGCTGCGCCCGTCGGTGGTCCGGGCGATCTACCGAGACCTCGAGGCCGCCACCGCAGCGGAGCCGGAGCCCGACCCCGAACCGGAGGCGCCGAAGCGCCGTCGCTTCGGCCTCGGCCGGCGATGACGCCAGACGGCTAGCGGGGCCAGGCCCACTCCGGCACCGGTTGCTCGGCCACGGCCTCGTTCGTGGTCGGGCGTCCGGGGACGACGCCGAAGGTCACCGCCTCGAGGGAGATGTGCGCCCAGTCGTCGTAGTCGGTGAGCAGGCCGAAGCTGTCCCCGTCGCCGTTGATGTCACGAGCGACGCCCCCCACGTCGATCACCCCGTTCTCGTTCCAGTCGACGGCGACGCCGTTGCAGATGCCGGCCGCCTCGGACAGCGCGCCCTCGAACAACGTCGCCCGAGTTCCGGTCGAGAAGTCGAGGACGCCGTCGCCGGGCACGGTGCAGTTCGTGTCGACGCCGGGGAACTGGTACC
>JAHBSN010000177.1 GCA_019639095.1 Actinomycetota bacterium | reverse complement strand
GGCGAACCTACCCGTGGCCGGCCCGATCGCTACCCGTGGCCCGGCGGATCGGCGGTGGGCGTGTCGGGGTCGGTGGTCCGGGCCGCCACCACGCTGGTGACGATGCCGGTCACGTGGGCGGGCGTGAGGTCGAGCCCCCGGCCGGCGAGGTCGATCACGCGGCGCTGGTCGGGGGTGACGGTGCCCCCGGCGAGGGCGATGCGCACCAGGTCGCCGAGGAGCCGCTCCTTGCCCGACACCTGGATGCCCTCGGCCAGCGGCACCACGTAGGGCTCGGCCAGCGCCGGGTCGACCGCCACCGCGTCGGCGGCGAGCGTGGCGTCGTCGTAGCCGGCGTCCACCGAGCGCACGTGGGCCACCGCCGCAGCCCGGAGGACCGGGTCGGTCGGATCACCGGTGCGGACCACCATGGCCGTCAGCACCCGCACCGCGTTGCCCAGGATCTCCGACAGCGCGGCGCTGGTGGGCGCCTCGGCCACCGCCGGCTCGAAGCGGGTGCGGCACGTGGTGCACTCCACCACCTCGCCCACCTGGTCGAGCGGGATCACGGGGATCCAGAACAGGGTGAACCACCGGCGGGCGGTGCGACGCAGCCCCTCGCGGTCGCCCCCGCAGCGAGGGCAGAAGAACGCCACCGTGGCCACGGTGCGGAACCGGATCCGGATGCCGAAGATCAGCAGCACGAGGTGATGCTACGGGTGGGAGGGCCCCGACCGGTCGGCGGCCGGTCCCGGGAGCCTGGACGGGCCATGGACGACGCTGCCGCCACCACCACCGAGGCTCCCGCCACCGATCCTCCCGCCACCGATGCGCCCGCCAAGGCGGTGCCGCTCAAGGTGGCCGACGCCGCCCTCACCCAGGTGCTGGCCATCCTCGCCGCCGAGGACGATCCCGAGTCGCTCGCGCTGCGCATCGAGGTCACCGGCACCAGGGGCGTCGAGTACACCTACGACCTCGCCTTCGAGGAGCGGGACCGCGCCGAGCCCGACGACCTGATCTACCAGCAGGGCGAGCTCACGATCATGGTCCCAGCCGACAGCGTCGATCCGCTCTGGGGCGCCACGCTCGACGTGCCCTCGGCGTCGGGCCAGGGCGGCCTGGTGATCCGCAACCCCAACCGGCCCGACCCGCTCACGCAGTTCGACGTGGAGCTCTCGGGCACCGTCACCGAGCGGGTGAACCAGCTGCTGGACCAGTCGATCAACCCGGCCCTCGCCGCCCACGGCGGCTTCGCCCGCCTCGTGGAGGTGCGCGAGAGCACCGCCGTGGTCACCATGGGCGGCGGCTGCCAGGGTTGCGCGGTCAGCGCCCTCACCCTGCGCGAGGGCATCCAGAAGTCGATCCTCGAGCACATCCCCGAGATCACCGAGGTGGTCGACGCCACCGACCACGACGCCGGCGAGAACCCCTTCTACACCGACTGACCGCCGCCCGGTTCCCGCCTCGCCCGGCCGCCGGCGGTCCCGCCTCGCCCGTCGATTCCTGTCGATTTGGTACGGCAGGCGGACCATATCGACAGGATTCAGCTTGCTCGCCGGTCCGCCGCCCGGGTGCGCGCTGCCCGAACCGTCCGCACCAGCTGGTCGTCCGACATCGACCAGGTGAACTGATACACGTCCCAGCCGAGCAGCGTGAGCTCGTTGCGCCGGATGCGGTCGGCGTCGAAGGCGCTGCGCCGGCCGTGGTGGTCCCAGCCGTCGAGTTCGATGGCGATCCGCTCGGCGGGGTAGGCGAGGTCGATCCGGGCGAGGCCACCGTCGGCCCGGCGGACCACGTGCTGCTGCACCGGCGCCGGCAGCCCGGCCCGGGCCAGGGCGAGCAGCGCCCGGACCTCCAGCGCCGAGTCGCCCGGCTCCCATCCCGGTAGGCGCACCGCCAACGCCTGCTGGATCGGACCCAGGTCCCGGCGACCCGGCCCGCTGAGCCGGGCGACGCAGCTGCGCAGCTCCAGCAGGTCGAGCCCATGGGTGCGCACCCCCGCATCGATCCACCGACCGACCACCTCGGGATCCTGCCGCTGCGACACGTCGACCAGGGTGCGCGCCAGCGACGTCACCGGGATACCGTCCCGCACTGCCCGATCCATGGGCGCCAGCAGGACCGTCTGGTGCACCCGCACGCCCGGCAGGCGCACCCGGCGATCGCCCGCCACCAGCACCTCCGTTCGCCCGTCGGCCGCGACCAGACCCCACACCCGCGCCCCGGTGCGGTGGCTGCTGAGGACGTCGTCGCCGCCAGCGAGGCAGCATCCCACCACCGATTGCTCCCAAGTGGGGGGCGCTCCGCCCACCACGTAGACGCCCTGGCGAAGCTGGGTCCAGGATCCGGCCGCGACCCGGCGCTTGATGGCCGCCGCCGAGAGGCCGGCGTCGAGGGCCTGCCGTCGAGCGATGGCGCCGTGCTGTCGACGGGCCAGTTCCACGAGGTCGTGGTCGTCCACGTCGCACCTCCGAGCGGTCGGCGCATGCGCGCCAGACGGTTGGAGGGGAAGGCGGAGGGGGATTCCTGTCGATTTGGCTCGCCTGGCGGACCAAATAGAGAGGAATCGAGGTGGGGTGGGGTGACGGCGGCGGGGCGGCGCGGGCTAGCGGGTGAGGGCGGCGTGGGTGGTGGCGGCGATGCCGGGGGCGTCGAGGCCGAGGCGGGCGAGCACGGCGTCGGGCTTGCCGTGGTCGACGAAGGCCACGGGCGTGCCGCACACGGTGACCTCGGGGGCCCGGCCGGTGCCGTGGGCGGCGGCGGCCACGAGGTCGGCGACGGCCGAGCCGATGCCGCCCTCGCGCAGGCCGTCCTCCACGGTGACCACGTGGTCGAAGCGGACGAGGTCGTCGATCATGGCGGGGTCGAGCGGCTTGACCACCCGCGGGTCCCACACCGTGGCCTCGATGCCGTCGGCGGCGAGCAGGTCGGCCGCCTCCAGGCACGGTCCGAGCATCTTGCCGACGCCCACCAGGCAGACGTCGTCGCCCGACCGGGCCTTCCGGGCGGAGAACCCGTGGCCCACCTCGTGCTCGTCGACCATGGGGGCCGGGGTGTTGGCCCAGCGCAGCGCGGCCGGCCCGTCGCAGAGGTCGAGCGCGTCGTGGAGCATCACCTGGAGCTCCTGGTACGACGACGGGGCGAAGATCGTCATCCCCGGCACCTTGGAGAGCAGGACGAGGTCGAGCACGCCGTGGTGCGAGGCGCCGTTGTCGCCGGTGATGCCGGCGCGGTCGATGGCGAACACCACCGGAAGTCCGTGCAGGCCGACGTCGAGGTTGACCTGGTCGAACGCGCGGGTGAGGAACGTGGAGTAGATGGCCACCACGGGCCGCAGGCCGCCCATGGCCATGCCGGCCGCCGCGGTGACGGCGTGCTGCTCGGCGATGCCGACGTCGACGAAGCGCTCGGGAAAGCGCTCCTGGAACGGCAGCAGGCCGGTGGACCCGGGCATGGCGGCGGTGATGGCCACCAGCTCGGGACGCGTCTCGCCCTCCTTGACGATGGCCTCGGTGAAGGCCCCCGTGTAGGACGGCTTGGCCGGCACGCCCGAGGGCTGCGGGCCGATCTCGGGGTTGAACACCTTGGCGTCGTGGAGGCGCTGCTCCTCGTCCTGCTCGGCAGGGGCGTAGCCCTTGCCCTTGGTGGTGAGGATGTGGACCACCACCGGCCCGTCGTACTCGGCGGCGTTGCGGAGGGCCTCCTCCATGCGGGCGATGTCGTGCCCGTCGATCGGGCCGCTGTAGCGGACGCCGAGGGTCTCGAAGAAGATCGGCGGCTCGAGCATCTCCCGCAGGCCGGCCCGGGCGCCGGCGAGGCCCCAGGCCACGTGCTGGCCCACCATGGGCAGCTGGCGGACGATCTCCTCGGCCCGACGGCGCTGGCGGACGTAGCGCGGGTCGAGCCGCAGCCGCGACACGGTGGACGTGAGCCGGCCGACGGTGGGGGCGTAGGACCGCCCGTTGTCGTTGAGGATGATGATGGCCTTGCGGCCGGTGTGGCCCAGGTTGTTGAGCGCCTCGTAGGCCATGCCGCCGGTGAGGGCGCCGTCGCCGATCACCGCCACCACCTCCCGCCGCCGGAAGGGCGTGCCGGTGCGATGGGCCTCGTCTCGCCGGTGGTCCTCGGCCATGGCCAGGCCGTGGGCGTAGGACAGCGCGGTGGAGGCGTGGCTGTTCTCGATGAGGTCGTGCTCGGACTCGGCTCGGTTGGGGTAGCCCGACAGGCCCCCCTCCTGGCGCAGGAGGTCGAACCCATCCTGGCGGCCGGTGACCAGCTTGTGGACGTAGGCGAGGTGGCCGGTGTCCCAGAGGATGCGGTCGTGCGGGGAGTCGAACACGCGGTGCAGCGCCAGCGTGAGCTCCACCACCCCGAGGTTCGAGCCGAGGTGGCCACCGTTGCGGGCCACTGCGCCCACGATGAACTCGCGGATCTCCTGGGCCAGCTCGGCCAGCTGCCACTCGTCGAGCGAGCGCAGGTCGGCCGGCGACGTGATGGTTTCCAAGAGCATCGGGGACAGGGCCTCCGGACGAGGTTGGCGGGGGTGGCGGCTGCGCCGGGGTGCAGCCCGAGACCCGACCGACAACGCTACCGCCCGCGCGGCGTTGCGCCGGATCGCGTCCCCAACCCCGTCGCCAGCGCCGTCAGCGCGCCGGCAGGGTGGCCCAGAGGGCGACGGTGGCCCCGGCGAGGGCGACGGGGGTGGTGGCCCAGCCCACCAGGGCGAAGCGGTGGCGGGCCGGCTCGGCGCCCTCGGCCCGGACCACCCGGCGCCACAGCAGCGTGGCGAGCGAGCCCGTGACGGTGAGGTTGGGCCCGATGTTCACGCCGAGCAGGGCGGCCAGCACGAGCGCGGGCCGGTGCGGGCCGATGGCCGGGAGCAGCACCAGCAGCGCCGGGAGGTTGGTCACCAGGTTGGCCAGCACGGCGGCGCCGAAGGCCACCACCAGCAGGGCGGCGAGGCCGTCGCCGGCCGGGAGGCGCTCGGCCACCCGGTGGGTCAGGCCCAGGCCTGCGGGGGCCGCCACCACGATGCCGAGCGCCCCGACGAACGCCAGGAAGCCGGGGTCGAGGGCCCGGCCCACCTCGGCCGGCGACACCGTGCGCCGGACCAGCCCGACGGCGCCGAGGACGACCGCGCCGACCACCGCCACCGCCGCCGGCTCCACGCCCGCCGCGCCCGCCGCCGCGAACGCCACCAGCAGCACGGCGAGCCCGCCGGCCACCCAGCCCGCGTCGGCGGTGGACGGGGTCGGGTCGGCGGCCACCGGGAACCCGTGCGGACCCCCGGCGGGCCCCGTGGCGGCGGGAGCGCCGTCGGCGACCGGGCGCTCGCCGCCCAGCAGGCGGCACCCCAGCGTGATCACCGTGGCCGCCACCGCGGTGGGGAGGGCCATGCGGGCGGCGAAGCCGGTGAAGCCGAGGTCGAGCTGCTCGAAGGCGAGCAGGTTGGTGAGGTTGGCGATCGGCAACAGCAGGGAGGCGCCGTTGGCCAGGAGGACCGTGGCCAGCACCGACCGGTCCCGGTCCGCCCGCCCGCGGGTGGCGGCCACCACCACGGGCGTCAGCAGCACGGCGGTGGCGTCGAGGCTCAGCACGCTGGTGACGGCCACGGCGGCGACGGCGACGGCGCCCAACAGGAACTCGGGCCCCCGCCGTCCGGCCCGGGCGAGCCGCTCGGCCACCAGCTGGAACAGGCCGGCCCCGTCGGCGAGGCGGGCCAGCACGAACGTGGCGGCCAGGAAGGCGAGCGTGGGTGCCAGCCGCCCCAGCGTGCTCGCCGCCTCCCGGGGCGTCACCCAGCCGAGCGCGACCACGAGGGCGGCGGCGGGCACCGACCAGGTGGCCTCGGTGCGTCCGCCCGGCGAGCGCACCACCGCCACGAGCACCGCACCCAGCACCACGAGGGAGCCGGGGAGGGCGAGGTCGGGCACCGGGTGGAGCGTAGGGAGCCGGCGCGGAACCCCCTCTACGATGCCGGGGTGGCCCAGGTGGAACGAGCGAGGTTGGTGGGCGAGCAGGCCCTCTCCGCCGTGCGTCGGTCGGTGTCGGAGCGCCTGGCCGAGCTCATCAAGGGCGACCCGGCGTGGGCCGAGCAGGCGGCCGACGTGGGGCTGGTGGACCGGGCCTGGCTGGAGTCGCCGTCGGACAACCCGTTCCGCACCGCCCCGCCCGGCGAGATGGTGCAGCGGTTCCTCGAGCGCACCGCCGAGCAGCGGCCGTCGGTGCTGGCCAGCATGGGCCTCAACGCGCTGCAGGGCCTGTCGCTGTGGCGCTCGGATCCCGTGGACCACGCCGTGCCCACGTCGCTCACGGTCATGTTCACCGACCTCGAGGGGTTCACCCGCTTCACCGCCGAGCAGGGCGACGATGCCGCCGCCGCGCTCATCGCCACCCACCAGCGCGTGGTGGGCCCCATCGTGCGCAGTCGCGGCGGTCACATCGTCAAGCGCATCGGCGACGGCCTGATGCTCACCTTCCCCGCACCGGAGGCCGCGGTGCTGGCGGCCCTGGAGCTGGTGGAGTCGATCGAGGAGCCGTTGCGGCTGCGCGCCGGGGTGCACCTGGGCGAGGCGGTGGTGACCCACGACGACCTCTTCGGGCACGTGGTCAACGTGGCGGCGCGCATCACCGAGGAGGCCCGGGGCGGACAGGTGCTCTCGTCGGTCGACGTGCGGGAGGCGGTGGCTCCCATGTCCGGCGTGCGGTTCAGCCGGGCCCGGCGTGCCCGCCTGAAGGGGATCGAGCCCATGTCGCTGTGTCGGATCGAGCGCGACGCCCCGTGAGCCGCTGGCGGCCCGACCAGCCGGGGGTCGGCGCGCTGCTCGAGACCATCGAGAACCAGCGGCTCGGCTGCGAGCTGGCCGGGTCGCCGCTGTACGCCGACCTGCTCGACGCGGTGGCCGACGACGTCGTGGCCGACGGACCGTGCGCCGGCCTGCTCGCCCCGCTGGCGGGCGCCCGCTACGGCGACGCCGTGCTGCTGCGCCTCCTGGCGGCGGTGCACGAGCTGGTGCTCGAGGGGGAGGCGCCGGAGCTGGCCGCGCACTACCCGTCGGCCGGCGGCTCACCGGGCCCCGCCGCGGGCCGGGCGTTCGTGGCCGAGGTGGCCCGCCACCGCGACCGCATCGCCGGCCAGCTGGGCCGGGGGGTGCAGACCAACGAGGTGGGCCGCAGCGTGCCCCTGCTCACCGGCTACCTGGCCCTCGCCCCCGCCGGCCTCCCGCTGCGGATCCTCGAGGTGGGGGCCAGCGCCGGGCTCAACCTGCGGTTCGACCGCTACCGCTACGAGGCCGGCGGCGCTGGGTTCGGCCCGCCCGACAGCCCGCTGCGCTTCGTCGACCCGTGGGCCGGTCGGGTCCCGCCGCTGGACCGCCGCATCGAGGTGGCCACCCGGGAGGGGTGCGACCTCGACCCCATCGATCCCACCACCGACGCCGGTCGCCTCCGCCTCCGCTCCTACCTCTGGCCCGACCAGCCCCAGCGTCGGGCGCGCCTCGACGCCGCGCTGGCGGTGGCCGCCCAGGTGGCGGCGCCGGTGGAGCGAGCCGATGCCGCGAGCTGGCTGGCCCACCGCCTCCGCGAGCCGGCCGTGGGGTGCGTCACCGTGGTGGTGCACTCGATCGTGCTCCAGTACCTGTCGGTGGAGGACCGCTCGGCGGTGCTGGGCCTGCTCGACGACGCGGGAGCCCGGGCCACGCCCGAAGCCCCGCTCGTGTGGCTGCGCATGGAGCCGGGCGGCGACCAGGCCGAGACGCGGGTCACGCTGTGGCCCGGCGGCACCACCCACCTGGTGGCCCGCAGCTCCTACCACGGCCCGCCGGTGGCCCTCGTCGACGCCGGGCCCGTGCCGTGGTGACCGCGTGAAGGGGTCCCTGCTCGCGCGCCGGGCGGCGGTGCTGGGCGGGCTCGTGGCGGTCACCCGGCTGCCCGGCCTGCTGGCGGCCCGCACCTTCAATACCGACGAGGCCACGCTGGCGGTGGGGGGTCGCGCCCTGCGCGGCGGCGGATCGCTCTACGTGGATGTGATCGACCGCAAGCCGCCGCTGCCCTTCGCCGCCTACGCGCTGGCGGGCA
>JAHBSN010000176.1 GCA_019639095.1 Actinomycetota bacterium | reverse complement strand
GCCACGCCGGCCACCGCCGAAGATCCGCAGCCCACCAGCACCGCGGTTGCGCCCACCTGCCCGCAGGCCGAGGGCAACGCCCGGTTCGTCCGGTTCATCTACCTCCAGATCCTCCAGCGCTGCCCGGAGGACGCGGCCGTCGCCTACTTCACCAAGCGGCTCGACGGCGGGCTCACCCGGTTCAACTTCGCCGAGACCGTCGACATGTCCAACGAGAACCTCGGCCAGAACAACGTGATCCCGCTCTACACCGACATCCTCGGGCGACCGCCCACCGATGCCGAGCTGGTGGCCGGCAAGGCGTTCATCCGGGCCAACCACCAGGACGGACGGCTGATCGCCAAGCTGATCGCCTCCGACGAGGCCTACGGCACGATCGAGGGCGCCACCACCGCGGCCCGTGACCGGGCCTGGCTCGAGCAGGCGTACCAGGGCATCGTCGAGACGTCGCCCACCGCGCACGAGGTGGCCAAGTGGATGGCCGTGTTCGGCGCGGCATCGAGCGTGTCCGAGCGCACCTACGTGGCCAACGTGCTCGAGACCTCGCCGGCCAACGCCACGGGGTGGACCTTCGGCGTCTACGGCGCCGGGCTCAACCGGGGCGCCTCGCCCGACGAGCTCGCCTTCTGGGCCCGCTGGCTGAACGGTCGTGGCCACTGGCAGACCTTCCGCATGTGGACCAACGTGCTCAGCTCCCACGAGGCCTACGAGCTGGCCCAGACCCAGCCCGACCTCAGCGCGCCCGAGCACTGACCACTCGGGGGTGCCGAGCGCTCCGGCGGACGCTCGGCACCTCCTCCCAGCCTCGCTGCCACCCCCCTCTGGGACACTGGTCGACCCCCGCCCGACCGCTCCCCCACGGAGGTCCCATGAGCCCGCCCCCCGGCTCCGCCGACACCTGGACCAACCGCATCCAGGCCCTGCTCACCAAGGCCGAGTCCACCTCGTTCCCCGAGGAGGCCGAGGCGCTGATCGCCAAGGCCCAGGAGCTCATGGCCCGCCACGCGGTGGACGAGGCGATGCTCGCCGAGCGCGGCCAGCGCCAGCGGGCCGAGATCTGCACCGACGTCGTGCTGGTGGAGGCGCCCTACGCCACCCCCAAGTCGTCGCTGCTCGCCGCGGTGGCCCGGGCCAACAACTGCCGCACCGTGCGCGGGCCGGCGGCCAACGGCGCCCAGCGATGCATCGTGCTGGGCAACGAGGCCGACGTGGACAACGTCCTCACCCTCTTCGCCGCCCTGTCGCTCCACGCCGTGCGCGCCATGCTCGACGCACCGGTCCCGGCGCACGACACGCCCCGGCGGTTCCGCCACGCGTTCCTGCTCGCCTTCAGCGGCCGCATCGGCGAGCGGCTGCGCGCCGCCAGCGTGGCCGCCCAGCACGAGGCCGAGCGCGAGGCCGGCGCGGCCGGCGTCGCCGTGGTGCTCGCCTCGCGAGCAGACGCCGTCGACCGCGCGTTCCGCCAGGAGTTCCCCAACGTGCGGACCACCACCGTGAGCAGCTCGTCGCTGGCCGGCCGGCTCAGCGGTCGGCGCGCCGCCGATCGGGCCGGTCTGGGCCAGGGCGCGCTCGGGGGCCGCGGCCGCTCACTGCCCGCCGGCTGAGCCACCGGCCGGGCCGAGCGTCCGCCGCATCCAGACCCGGGGCGAGCCGAAGTCGTGCGCGGCCTCCCACGCCGCCACGTGGGCCAGGTCGGGATCGGCCGACGCGCTCGGGTCCACCACGAACCCGCGCCGCTCGTACCACGGCCGGTTCCACGGCACGTCTCGGAACGTCGTGAGCGTCACCGATGGCGCGCCCCGGTCGGCCGCCCACCGGACCACCGCCTCCACCAGGGCGGCGCCGAGGCCTCGGCCCTGGTGCGACGGGTGCACCGACAGCTGGTCCAGGTGGACGTGCCCGCCCACGTCGGACACCAGCGCGTAGCCCACCGGCACCCCGTCGCCGTCGCCCTCGGGCGGGTCCACCACCCAGATCCGTTCGGCCGCCACGAGCGCGGCGAAGTCGGCCACCGACTCCACGTCGTCGTCGGCCACCGCGTCCAACCCCACCTCGCGGAACCGCTCGCCGGCGGCCACCTCGATCTCGGGCAGGTACCGGGCATCGCCGGGGTGCGCCGGTCGCACCACCGGCGACGGCACCGGCGGCACCGGGGCGGTCACCCCCGCGGCACGTCCTTCCACGGCACGTCCTTGTCGCCTCGCGGCTCGCCGGGCAGGCCCAGGATCCGCTCGCCCAGGATGTTGCGCTGCACCTCCGAGGTGCCGCCCTCGATCGAGTTGGCCCGGGCCCGCAGGAACATCTTGCGGCTCGTGCCCGGCCCGCCCACCAGGCCCAGGTTCTCCGAGCGCCGCATCGTGTAGTCGTAGTCCACCAGGGCGGCGGCCCCCAGCAGGTCGACGCACAGCTCGTAGACGTCCTTGTTCACCTCGGCGAACATGAGCTTGGCGATCGAGCCCTCCGGCCCCGGGTTGCCGGCCTTGCGGTTCTGCGAGGCGCGGATGTTGGTGAGGCGGAGCGCCTCGGCCCGGATCCACAGCTGCACCAGCCGGTCGCGGGCGGCGTCGGAGCGGTCGACGTGGGGCTCGTCCTGCCAGATGCGCACGGCCTCGGCGATGGCACCCGAGCCCCGCGGCGGCGCGCCGCCACCGCCGCCGATGGTGGTCCGCTCGTTCGACAGGGTGGTCATGGCCACGCGCCACCCCTCGCCCACGTCGCCGATGCGATCCGAGTCCGGCACCCGCACCTCGGTCAGGTAGACCTCGTTGAACTCGGCCTCGCCGGTGATCTGGCGCAGCGGGCGCACCTCCACGCCGGGCGCGTGCATGTCGAGGGCGAAGTAGGTCATGCCCTTGTGCTTGGGGGCGTCGGGGTCGGTGCGGGCCACGAGCATCCCCCGGTCGGCCAGGTGGGCGAGGGTGTTCCACACCTTCTGGCCGGTGATCACCCACTCGTCGCCGTCGCGCACCGCCTTGCAGGCCAGGCCGGCGAGGTCCGACCCGGCGCCGGGCTCGCTGAAGAGCTGGCACCACGAGTCCTCGCCGGTGAACATGCGCCGCAGGAGGCGGCCCTTGAGCGCCTCGTCGCCGTGGGTGACCACCGTGGGCCCGGCCATGGTGAGGCCGAAGAAGTGGCGCACGTCGGCACCCCGCGCGCCGGCCTGGCGCAGGGCGGCGTCCACGTCCTTCTGGTGGTTGGGGGCGATCCCGAGCCCGCCCCACCCCTCGGGGAAGTGCACCCACGCGAGGCCCAGGTCGAACTGGGCGCCCCGGAAGGCGACGTCGTCGGTGGCGCGGGGGTCGTGCTCGTCGAGCAGCTGGGTGACCCGTTCCTTCACGAGCTGGGCGGGATCAGCGGACATGGTGGCCTCCGAGCTGAGGTGGGGGTGACGACGACGGCGGTCGACGCTGGCGGGCCGCCCGGTCGCGACGGAGCACGGGCGTGCGGCGCGCGACCGTACCGGCCGCGTCCGGACCGCGCTCGTTGCCCGACGCACGTTGGGCACCACCCGGTCCGGACGGACCGGCTCGGGCGCGGCGGCCGATACCTTCGGCGCCATGTCCCGCTCCCCCCAGGCGTCCGAGCTCGACCTGGCCACGGCCGTGCACCCCCGTGGCGACGGCACCACCTTCGACGCCGTCGTCGATGCCGGCTTCACCGTGGGCGGCAAGCCCAACGGCGGCTACCTCCTGGCCCTCGTGGCCCGGGCCGCGGGCGAGGCCCTCGGCGCCGCTGGCTCCGAGCACCGCGACCCCCTCGCCGCCACCGCCCACTTCGTGGGCGCGCCCGACGCCGGGCCGGCCACCGTGGCGGTCGAGGTCCTCCGCACCGGCCGCAGCGCCAGCCAGGCGCGGGCCACCCTGCGCCAGGACGGGCGGACGTGCGTGGAGGCCACCGTCACCGTGGGCACGCTGCCCGGCCCCGAGGCCGGGCCGTGGTGGTCGGGCCGCCCGCCGGTGAAGGTGGCACCCCGGGAGGCGTGCCCCCGCCTGCCGGCCCGGCGCGAGGGCGCCCCGTTCGAGGTGGCGATCATGGACCGCAGCGACCTGCGCCTGGACCCAGCGTGCCTGGGCTTCGCCGCCGGGCGCCCCGCCGGGCGCGGGGAGCTGAACGGGTGGATCTCGTTCCCCGACGAGAGCCCGATCACCCCGCTGGCCCTGCTCTTCTTCCTCGACGCCCTGCCCCCGGCCACCTTCGACCTCGCCGCCACCGGCTGGGTACCCACCCTGTCGCTCACCGCCTACGTGCGGGCCCGCCCCGCGCCCGGACCGCTCGTGGTGTCGCAGCGGGCCCAGAGCGTGGACGACGGTCGGGTCGACGAGGTGTGCGAGCTGTGGGACGCGAGCGGCCGCCTCGTGGGCCAGGCCACCCAGCTGGCCGCCATCCGCATCCCCGAGGGCGTCGAGCCGCCCACGGTGGGCTGATCGCGGCCTACAGGTAGGTGCCGTAGCCGGGTGAGCCCGTCGCCTCGGTGGCGTGGCCGTCCCGGATGGCGCACAGCTCGGCCAGCGTGGCCCCACCGGCGCCGATGCCGGGGTGGGCGGTGCCCAGCCACGCCCGGGCCTCGGCCGGCGAGAGCGCGCCGACCTCGATCTCGGCCAGGCACCGGCCCGGCCGCACCACGGCGGGGTGCAGGCGCCCGAGCTCCTCGTTGGTGGTGATGCACACGAGCACCTCGGTGCTCTGGCCGAGCAGGCCGTCGGTGAGGTTGAGCAGCCGGGCGAGCGACTGCCCGGTGCCGGACTTGGCCTCGGCCCTGATGAGCTCGTCGCAGTCCTCCAGGACGAGCATGCGCCACCGGTCGTCGCCGGACCGGGGCGACAGGACGTCGAGCAGGTACCCGGGATCGCCCAGGAGCACCTCCGGGTCCACCACCGCCTGCAGCGCGCACCAGTCCCGCCACTCGCGCGCCACCGTGCGCAGCAGCGTGGTCTTGCCGGTGCCGGGCGGTCCGTGCAGGAGGACCAGCCGTCCGGCGAGCGACTCGGGGGCGGACCCGAGCAACCGCTCGATGCCGGCTCGAGCCGGCGCCGAGTAGTTCCGGCAGACGGCGGGCCAGGGCTCGGCGTCCACCGGGCGCTCCACCCGACGGCCGCCGCCCTTCGCGGCGCGGTGCCAGAACCCGAGGTCGACCGTGTCGCTCGCGGCAGCGGCGGGAGCCTCGGCCCCGTCGGTGGCGGCGGCGAGGACGTCGTCGGCCAGGTCGGCCGACGACGCGGTGACCACCACGCTCGCGCTGGCGTCGGGGAGCCACCGGTCGGCCACGAGCGTCCACCCCGGACCGCTGGCCAGCACCACCGAGCGGCGCTCCGTGGCCGCCTGGCGGGACACCTCGATGCCGGGCGGCACGAGCCGGGCCTCGGGCTTCACCCGCTGGAGCCAGACCGTGCGGGCCACCGGCTGCTGCCCGTCGAGGAACGGCACGAGCGCGAGCAGGCCCACCGCGTCGATCGGATCGTCGCAGCTGTCGATGCGGGCGCTGATGGCCGTGGGCAGGTGGGTCGAGGTCTCCATGGGCGACCGTCGATGCTGGTCCACCGACGCACCGGGTCCACCACGAGTTCCGCCGCCTGTCATCGGCCGGAGGGGCGCCGGTAGCCTTGGAACCTGCGCCGGGCGACCCCGGCCGTGCCCTCCAGGAGGCCCCATGACCGCCACCGATGCCCGCATCGATGCTCCCGCCGAGGCGGCGCCGGCCGCCACCGCCGCCCCCCTGCGGCCCGGCCGTGCCGAGACCGACCGGCTGGCGGCGCGGATCGATGTCGCCCCCGGCCGGGAGACCCGCGCGGTCACCTCGCCCCTCACCGGCGAGGTCATCGGCGAGGTGCCCATCGGCACCGCCGAGGACGTGGCCGCCGCCGTGGCCGAGAGCCGCCGCGTCCAGAAGCGCTGGGCGCAGCTGCCCACCAAGGCCCGCGCCGCGGTGCTGCTGCGCTACCACGACCTCGTGCTCGACCACCAGGACGAGCTGCTCGACCTCATCCAGGCCGAGAACGGCAAGGCCCGGGTGTGGGCGTTCGAGGAGATCCTCGACCAGGCCGTCACCGCCCGCTACTACGCCCGCCTCGCCCCCCGGGCCCTCAAGCCCACCACCCGCCTCACCGCCCTCCCCGGCCTGGTCACGGCCAAGGAGCACCACGTGCCCAAGGGCGTGGTCGGGGTGATCTCCCCCTGGAACTACCCGCTCGTGCTGGCCGTGTCCGACGCCCTCGCCGCCCTCGTGGCCGGCAACGGCATCGTGATCAAGCCCGACTCCCAGACGCCCTTCACCGCGCTGCGCGCCTTCGAGCTGCTCGAGGAGGCCGGGCTGCCCCACGGCCTCGTCCAGATCGTCACCGGGCCCGGCACCGAGGTCGGCCAGGCGATCATCGCCTCCACCGACTACCTCATGTTCACCGGTTCCACCGAGACCGGCCGCACCATCGGCGGCCAGGCCGGCAACCGCCTGGTGGGCTTCTCCGCCGAGCTCGGCGGCAAGAACGCCATGGTGGTCACCTCCGACGTCGACCTCGACCGCGCCGTCGAGGGCGCCACCACCGGCTGCTTCGCCAACACCGGCCAGCTGTGCATCTCGATCGAGCGCATCTACGTCGACCAGGCCATCGCCAAGCCCTTCACCGACCGCTTCGGCGCCCGGGTGGCCGCCCTCAAGCTCGGCGCCGAGCAGGAGTACGGCCCCGAGGTCGGCGCCCTGGCCTCGGCCGCCCAGCTGGAGAAGGTCCAGGCCCACGTCGACGACGCGGTGGCCAAGGGCGCCCGCGTGGTGGCCGGCGGCACGGCCCGACCCGAGCTCGGCCCGTTCTTCTACGAGCCCACCGTGCTCGCCGACGTCACCCCCGACATGGACGTCTACCGCGAGGAGACCTTCGGCCCGCTCGTGGCGATCTACCCCTACGCCTCCGTCGACGACGCGGTGGAGGCGGTGAACGACACCGAGTACGGCCTCAACGCCAGCGTGTACTGCGGCGACGTGAAGAAGGGCACCCGCATCGCCGAGCGCCTCATGGCCGGCACGGTCAACGTGAACGACGGCTACTCGTCGGGCTGGGCCAGCATCGACGCACCGATGGGCGGCATGAAGCAGTCCGGCGTCGGACGACGACACGGACGCGACGGCCTGCTCAAGTACACCGAGTCCCAGACCGTGGCCGTGCGCTCCGCCCTGGCCGCCAAGCTCCAGGATCCGGGAGACGACGGCGCCGGCTACGCCAAGCGCTTCACGTCCATCCTCCGCCTCGCGAAGCACCTGCCCCGGTGAGCTACGACCGTCGCACCCTCGTGGTCAGCGCGCTGGCGTTGATCATCGTCATCGTCGGCGGGATGGCCATCGTGGCCATCAGCTCCGACGCCGACCAGGGCCCCCGCCGGGACACGCAGGGCCAGCTCCAGGAGCAGGGCGGCGCCAAGCCGCACATCATCCCCCAGCCCGGCGACGGCCAGGCGCCCTCGGCCCCCAACGAGCGCGGCGGCAGCGAGCAGCTCGCGCTGTTCGGGCTGGTCATGGCGGCCATCACCGGGATCGGCGTGGTGATCTTCCGAGGCGGCAAGCAGGCCCGCAAGGGCCGCGCGGAGTGGATGGCCGCCGGCCGCACCGGCCACGACGGCGTGCTCCTCGACTTCGACCACCTCGACCCCGACGCCGACCTCACCCCCGCCGGCGCGGCCCCCTCGGCCGAATCCGAGGCCGGCCGCCGCTGAGCCGGCGACCGCCGCCGCTCAGGTGACGGTGGCGCGGGTGGCGTAGGCGGGATCCAGGTGCTCGCCGGCGGCGAGCACGGCGGCCAGGGCCTCCACCCCGGCGAGGCAGTCGGCGTGGGTGACGTAGAGCGGGGCGAACCCGAGCCGCACGATGTCGGGCTCGCGGAAGTCGCCCACCACGCCGCGGGCGATGAGCGCCTGCACCGCGCCGTAGGCCCCGTCCATGCGGATCGACACCTGGGAGCCGCGGCGCTCGGGCTCCCGCGGCGTCACCACGTCGAGGTCCGGCAGCAGCTCGTCGAGCGCCTCGAGGAAGAACGACGTGAGCGACAGCGACCGCGCCCGCACGTCGGCCAGGTCGAGCCCGT
>JAHBSN010000175.1 GCA_019639095.1 Actinomycetota bacterium | reverse complement strand
GGGTTCGGGGGCGTCCGAGGAGCTCGAGGTGGTGGCCATCCTGAGCGCGAACCTCGACGCGGCCCAGGTGGGCGACCTCGTGGCCGTCGAGACCTTCGACGCCCTCGTGGGGGACACGGCACCCACGGTGGCGCTCATCGATGCGGTCGACGGCGCCGAGCCCGACACGCAGGACGCCCTCGAGGACGTGGTCGCCTCCCGACCCGACATCTCCGTGTCGGCGGGCAACGAGATCGGCCGCCTCGTCGGCTCGATCTTCGACTTCGTCATCGGCGCCATCAACGGCCTGCTCGCCATGAGCGTGGTGGTCGCGCTCATCGGCATCGTGAACACGCTCTCGCTGTCGATCATCGAGCGGCGACGGGAGCTGGGCCTGCTCCGCATCGTGGGGATGGTCGATCGCCGGGTCCAGCGCATGGTGCGGCTCGAGTCGGTGGTGATCAGCCTGCTCGGCACGGTCACGGGCGTGGTGCTCGGGATCGCCCTCGGCGCCGGGCTGGTCCTGGCGATCGATCGCACATCCGACGCCGGCATCGACCCGAGCCTGCCGGTCGTCGCAATCGCCACCGTCGTGGTGCTCGGCGTGGTCCTGGGCTTCCTGGCCTCGATCGTCCCGGCCCGTCGCTCCACCCGGATCGACGTCCTCGACGCCGTGGCGGCCTCGTGACCCACTCGTCCACGCGCCGTGCGTCACCGACGCGGCGCCGCCTGCTCGGCCTGACGGCGCTCGCGGCGCTGGCGGTGGCGGTGGCCTCGGTCGGCCTCGCCGGATGCAGCAGCGACTCCACCTCCGCCGGCCGGCGCTTCCGCCCGGCCGAGGACGGCGTCCTCACCGTGGCCACCGCCTACATCCCGGCGCCGGCGTTCTGGATGCCCAACTTCCAGACCTACGCCGGCTTCGAGGCCGGCCTCGCCTATGCCCTCGCCGACCGCCTCGACCTGGCCGAGGTGCGCGTCGTCCAGGTCCCCTTCGCCGACATCGTCGCCGGCGACCTCGGCGGGGCCGACCTGGCGATCTCCACGCTCACGCCCACCGCCGAGCGCGAGGACCACCTCGACTTCACCTCCGCCTACGTCGACGCCCCGCCGGCGGTGCTGGTGCGCGACGGCACGACCGCGAGCGATGCGCAGGACCTGAAGGACCTCCGCTGGGGCGTCGTGGAGGTGTCCACGTTGACCGAGGTGGTCCGCGACCGCATCCGCCCCGAGGCCGAGCCGGTGGAGCTCGCGGACCGCACCGCCGAGCTCGACGCCCTGGCGCGGGGCCGGGTCGATGCGGTGCTGCTGGACCTCCCCGTGGCCCAGGGCATCGCGACGTCGTCCCCGTCGACCTACGACGTGGCTGGGCAGCTGAGCGGCAGCGAGCACCTCGCCGTCGCGCTGCCCGCCGGATCGCCGAACCTCGAGGCGGTCGACTCGGCGGTGCGGGCGCTCCGATCGAACGGCACCGTCGATCGGCTGGCGAATCGGTGGCTCGGCGGGACCGGCGGCAAGGTGCGACTCATCCGGGTGGCGGACTAGGCGAACACGGGTTCATCGGGAGGACCGTCCACATGCTCATCGCCATCGAAGCGCCGTCGGGAGCCGCGCTGGAGTTCGTGCTCCTGTTCGCCGTGGTCCTGCTCGGACCCGTGATCGTCGAGCGCGCCGGCATCCCCGGCATCATCGGGCTGCTGCTCGGCGGCTTCGCGATCGGCCCGCACGGGATCGGGTGGGTGGAGGCCGGCAACCGGACCATCCCCGAGCTCGGCCAGCTCGGCCTGCTCTACCTGATGTTCGTGGCCGGCCTGGAGCTGGACATGGCCGTGCTCCGGGCGCACAAGCGCGAGGCGCTCACCTTCGGCGTGCTCACGTTCGCGATCCCGTTCGGGGGCGGCGTGCTCGTGGGCGCCTCGCAGCACTGGGCGCTGCCCGCCTCGCTGCTCCTCGGCTCCCTGCTCGCATCGCACACGCTGATCCTCTACCCGGCCGTGCGAGACGCCGGCCTCGGTGGGAACCCGGCGGTCGCCTCCGCGGTGGGCGCCACCGTCCTCACCGACACCCTGGCGCTCGTGGTCCTGGCCGGCGTGGCCGGGTCGGAGTCGGGCTCGGGGTCGACCACCTCGGTGCTCGTCGAGGTCGCCATCGGGCTTGCGGTGCTCGGCCTGGGCAGCATCTTCGTGCTCCCACGGGTGGCCCGGCTGGCGCTCGGGATGTGGGGAGGCGACCGGGCGGCGCGCTTCCTGGTGGCCGTCGTGTCGTTCCTCGTGATGGCCGTGGTGGCCGAGGTGTTCGGCATCGAGGGGATCGTCGGCGCCTTCTTCGCCGGCATCGCCCTCAACCCGCTGGTGCCCAACGAGAGCCCGTCGATGGAGCGCCTGGACTTCTTCGGCAACGCCGTGTTCATTCCGGTGTTCCTGGTCTCGGTGGGGCTGCTCCTCGATCCCTCGGTGATGTTCACCGCCAGCACGATGGGCCTCGCCGGGCTGATCTGCGTCGCCTGCCTGGGCGGCAAGGCCATCGCCGCCTTCGTGGGCGTCCCGCTCCTGCGGTTCACCCCGTCCGAGGCCGGGGTCATCTTCGTCCTGACCACCCCCCAGGCGGCGGCCACCCTCGCCGCCACGTTGGTGGGCTACGACATCGGCCTCTTCTCGACGTCCCTGGTGAACGCCGTGCTCGTGCTCATCCTCGTGAGCATCGTCGTCTCCACCCTGCTGAGCGGGCCGACCACCCGCCGGGTCCCGGTGCCCGAGGCCGGGGCGTCGGCGATCGGCGAGCACGTCATGCTCGCCTGCACCCCGGACGGGCCGTCGGTGCTCGCCCGCTGGGTGGCCGAGCGGCTGAGCGGGCCCGATGTCGGGATCGTCGAGGTCGTGGTCGTGCACGAGGAGGGGCAGCGACCGGTGAGCCACGCCGAGCTCGAGGCCCTGGAGCGCGACGTCTTCCGGGGCGGGCTGGACGGGAGCATCCGCCCGGTGGTCGACGTGACCGTGGCGGCCGCGGTCGCCCACGCCGTCGCCACCTCCTCCCCCTCCGCGGTGGTGGTCGACGGCCTGGCGGGCCCGGCCGACGGCGACTGGAGCGCGCTGGAGCGGCTGGCCGCCGGCACCCCGGTGCTCCTCGTGGGCGGGCCGGGCGACGGTCGCCCCCGCGGGGTGGAGCTCGTGCAGGAGGGTGCCACCGAGCTGCTCGACCAGGTGGTCGTGCAGGAGCTCGCCACTCGGCTCGGCCGGCGCCACAGCCGCTCGCGCACCGGCGCATCGGGCGGCGCCGATCCGGGCCAGGTGGCGGTGGTGGCCACCTCGACCTGGCCGATGTCGGGCGAGGACGACACCGCGGGAGGCGAGACGACCATTCGGGCCATCGTGCCGGCGTCGTCGCTCGTGGGTGGCGTGGCCGACGGCGCCGGGGGGAGGTAGCGCCGAGCCGTGGCCCCCGTCGCCGATCCGCCCGACGAGGACCGCGTGCGCGATGCCCTCGCCACCCTGCTCGACGAGGCCCCCTTCGCTAACGCCGCCAGCCAACGGAGGTTCCTCCGGTACGTGGTGGACGAGGAGCTCGCCGGTCGGGGGGCGGCGCTCAAGGAGTGGTCGATCGCTCGCATCGCGCTGGGGGAGTCGACCTCGTTCGATCCGCGGGTGGCCTCGCGGATCCGGGTCCTCGCCGGTCGGGTGCGCACGTCGCTCGCCCGGTACTACGACGGGCCGGGGGCAGGCGACCCCGTGCGGATCGACGTGCCGAAGGGGGGCTACGTGCCCACCTTCGCCTGGGCCGAGTTCGGCCCTGCTGCGAGCGGCGGCGGGTCGCCGGTCGGACCCACCGTCGCCGTCGTGGCGTTCCTCGACCTCACCCCGGGCGAGCACCCGGACTACCTGGCGTACGGGTTCAGCGAGTCGCTCGTGGCGGCGCTCGCTCGCCACGGCATCGGCCCCGTGGTCGGTCCGCTCGTCGATTCGGAGCCGGGTCCGGGGACCGATCGGCCGGTGGCGCAGGCCCTGGCCGTCGACGCCGACCTCCTGCTGACCGGCTGCGTCCGCACCGCCGGCGGGGTGACCCGGTGGGACGTGCGCCTGACCGACGTGGCCTCGGCCTCGATCCGCTGGAGCGGCACCTTCGAGGACCGCCTCGCCTCGGGCGCCCCGTTCGACGCGGAGGACCGCATCGTCGAGCAGCTCGGCGCGCTGCTCGCCGATCCGCTCGGCGTCATCCTCCGCGTCGGCCCCCGGGTGCCGCGCACCACCGACCGGGACGTCTACCGGGCGATGCTCGCCTACTACGACTACGGGCGCTCGCTGGACGTGAGCCGCGAGGAGGAGGTCATCGACGGGCTGGAGCGGGCTCACCGCAAGGACCCGGGCAACCCGATCGTGGCCTCGATGCTGGCCGCCACGCTCATGTTCAAGGGCGTCGGCGAGCTGGGCGGCCGACCCCTCTCGGAAGAGGACCTCCGCCGGGCGGTGGACCTGGCCCGCGCCGCGGATCGTGCGGTCCCGCCCAACCCCCTGGCCCAGCTGGTGCTCGCGTTCGACCGCCTCCTCGCCGGGGACGCCGACGACGCCCGGCGACGGATGCGGAACCTGCTCGCCTCGGAGAGCCTGAGTCCGACCTTCCGGTCGATGTGCGGCATCGGCCTCCTGCTCAGCGGGGACTGGCGCGATGGCGTCGATCAGCTCTGCGAGGCGCTGGCGCTCAACCCCGATCACCCCCGCTGGCAGCACGGGTTCCTCTCGCTCGATGCGCTGGCGCTCGGGCGACCGGACATCGCGCTGGAGGAGGCCCGTCTCGTGGACGCGCCCGGCCTGGTGTGGGGACCCCTGCTGCGCGCCGCCGCGCTCGGCGCGTCGGATCGGATCGAGGAGGCGCGAGCCGAGCTCGGCCGGGTGGACGGCGACGCCCTGCTCGCCGCCCTCGGTGCGGAGGGGTTCGGCGCCCACACCCGCCTGCCGCCGGACGTGGTGGTCGCCGTGCTCCGAGCGCTGGAGCCGGTGGTCGGGTCCTGACCCGCGTCAGCGCTCGGCGACCGTGGCGGCGTGGGCGGCGCGCACCCCCGGCGCGTCGGTCTCGCCGGACGGCTCGACCACCAGGCCCCGACCGAGGTTCCAGGCCTCGGCCACCTCGGCGAACGAGCGCCCGGTCAGCGCCACGGCGGCCTGCACCGCGGCGCCGAGCGCCACCAGCTCGTCGGCGTCGGGCACCACCACCGGCCGCCCGAGCAGGTCGGCCGCCACCTGCTGGTAGGCCCGGCTGCGGGCGCCGCCTCCCACGAGCAGCACCCGGCCGCTCGCGTCGGCGGGCAGCTGGTCGGCGCCGGCGAGCAGGTTGCACACCACGCCCTCCACCGCGGCCCGGGCCAGCTGCTCGCGCGAGACGTCGCTGCGGATGCCGGCGAGCAGGCCGGTGGCGTGGGGACGGTTGGGGGTGCGCTCGCCGTCGAGGTGGGGGACGAGCACCAGCCCGCCGGCACCGGGTGGCGCCGCCAGGGCCAGCTCGTCGAGCTCGGCGGCCGACACGCCGAGCAGGCGGGCCACCGCATCGGTGACCTTGGTGGCGTTCAGCGTGCACACCAGCGGCAGGAACCGGCCGGTGGCGTCGGCGAAGCCGGCGACGGTGCCCGAGGCGTCGGCGGAGGGCGAATCGCTCACCGTGAAGGCCGTGCCGCTCGTGCCGAAGCTGAGCGCCAGGTCGCCCGGGCCCATGCCGAGGCCGAGCGCGGCCGCCATGTTGTCGCCGGTGCCCGGCCCGACCACGGTGGGCGGGCGGGTGCCCCAGGTCCCGTCGGGCCGGGGATCGTCGGCGCCGGTGCCCCACGTGCCGGCGGGCTCGGTGGGGCCGAGCACCGGGGGGAGGAGGTCGGGCCAGTCCCGGTCGGGGTCGACGAGGGCGAGCAGATCGGCGCGGTAGCGACCCTCCGCGGGCGACCACCAGCCGGTGCCCGAGGCGTCGCCGCGGTCGGTGGTGATCCGGCCGGTGAGCCGCCGGGTGAGCCAGTCGTGGGGCAGCAGCACGTGGCGGACCCGGCGGTAGGTGTCGGGCTCGTGGCGGCGCAGCCAGGCCAGCTTGGTGATCGTGAAGCTGGCCACCGGCACGCTGCCGCACGCGGTGGCCCACGCCTCGGCGCCCAGCGCCTCCACCAGCTCGGCAGCCTCGGGGGCCGACTCGGTGTCGTTCCACAGCTTCGCCGGGCGCAGCACCCCCTCGTCCTCGTCGAGGACCACCAGCCCGTGCTGCTGGCCGGCGACGGCGATGGCGTCGGGTCGACGGTCGGTGAGCACGCCGGCGATGCCGGCGGCCGACTCGAAGGCCAGCCACCAGTCGCGTGGATGCTGTTCGCTGCGCGGCGGCGTGGTGGCCGGGTGCGGCGCACGACCGGACGAGACGAGCTCGCCGGTGTCGAGGTCTCGGACCTCGACCTTGCAGCCCGAGGTCGACGAGTCGACCCCGGCGACGAGCGGCATCGGACCGGGCCGCCGCTACCGGGCGCCGAGCAGGTGCTCGATGGCGAGCTGGTCGAGCCGCACCGCGCCGTGGCTGCGGTCGCCCGCGGCGTCGGCATCGAAGGCCTCGAAGGCGCTGCGATCGGCGAGCAGGTCGGCCAGGGTCTCGCCCGGGCCGAGCGTGGCGGTGGCCAGGTCGGGGACGCCGGCGGCCGCCATCGCCTCCTGCACCTCGGGATCGGCGCGGAACGCGGCGGCGCGCTCCTTGAGCAGGAGGTAGGTGCGCATGTTCGACGCCGCCGACGCCCACACCCCATCGATGGCCTCGGTGCGCAGCGGCTTGTAGTCGAAGTGGCGAGGGCCGTCGTAGCCGGACGACTCGAGCAGGTCGACCAGCGCGAAGGCCGAGAGCAGGTCGCCGTGGCCGAACACGAGGTCCTGGTCGAACTTGGGGCCGTGCTGGCCGTTGAGGTCGATGTGGAACAGCTTCCCGTGCCACAGCGCCTGGGCGATGGCGTGCACCACGTTGAGGTTCGACATCTGCTCGTGGCCGACCTCGGGGTTGAGTCCGACCAGGTGGGCGTGCTCGAGCGTGTCGATGAACGCGAGGGCGTGGCCCACCGTGGGCAGGTAGATGTCGCCGCGGGGCTCGTTGGGCTTGGGCTCGAGGGCGAAGCGGAGGTCGTAGCCCTGCTCCACCACGTAGGAGGCCAGCAGGTCGATGGCCTCGCGGTAGCGATCCAGCGCCGCGCCGTGGTCCTTGGCCAGGTCGACCTCGCTGCCCTCGCGGCCGCCCCAGAACACGTAGGTGCGAGCGCCGAGCTCGGCGGCCACGTCGAGGTTGCGGATCACCTTGCGGATGGCGAAGCGCCGCACGCTGCGGTCGTTGGCCGTGAAGGCGCCCTCCTTGAACATCGGGTGGGTGAACAGGTTGGTGGTGACCATCGGGACCACCAGGCCGGTCTCGTGGAGCGCGGCGCGGAACCGGGCGAGGTGCTTGGCGCGCACGTCGGCGTCGCTGCCGAAGGGGACCACGTCGTCGTCGTGGAACGTGACGCCGTGGGCGCCGAGCTCGGCCAGGCGGTGCACCGACTCCACCGGGTCGAGCGCCGGGCGGGTGGCGTCGCCGAAGGGGTCGCGGGCCTGCCAGCCCACGGTCCAGAGGCCGAAGGTGAACTTGTCCTCGGGGCGAGGGGTGAGGGCATCGGTCACGGCTGCTCCGATCGTTCGGGGGTCCGCGACCTTACCCAGCGGGGGCGGTGGACGGCGGTGGCTCCGGTGCCGGGTTGGAACCGCCCGCAATGGGTACTGGGGGCCGAGCAGATGCGGGAGGTCTCCGTGCACGATGGGATCGCGGTGGCGATCGCCGTCATCGCCGTCGTCGGGGTGGGCGCCCAGTGGCTGGCCAGCGCCCTGCGGGTGCCGTCGGTCCTGCTCCTGCTGCCCGCGGGGGTGCTGGCCGGGCCGGTGTCGGGCCTGGTGGACCCCGACGAGCTCTTCGGCGACGCCCTCTTCGCCGTGGTGGCGGTGGCCGTGGGCCTGGTGCTCTTCGAGGGTGGGACGAGCCTGCGCCTCGCCGGCTCGGGCGGGCTGCGCCGGGCCGTCTCCGGCCTGGTGACGGTGGGCGTGGTGGTCACCCTCGCCGCCGGCGGCGTGGCGGCCAC